>DATKWP010000338.1:0-2541 GCA_035529535.1 Anaerolineae bacterium
GACGCCGCGGGCGCGGGTGCCCTCGGGGGCCATTCCCAGCACCTCCCCACGCTTGAGCACGCCCAACGCCTGCCGTAGCGCCTCACGATCCACCTCCCCCCGTCGCACCCAGATGGAGCCCATGATGGCCAGGAGGGGGGCATAGATGGGGTTGCGCTTGTGCTTGGACGCCGCAAAGGCGCGGACCGTGTGTGGGCATAGGGTCAGCAGCACGAGGCTGTCGAAGATAGACAGGTGGTTGGTGACCAGGATGTACGGCGGTCGAGCGGGAATGTTCTCGATCCCGACGTACTCCCGGCGGATGATCAGGTTGATCAGAGCGTTGGCGATGGCACGTATGACGTGATACAAGATTACCCTCCAGACGGATGTAGCGGATGCAAGGAATGTACTCATCCCCTGCATCCGGCTCATCCGCCCACTACCACGAACGAACTACTCAGATGGGACGCGGCCCAGTGCAATCACGTTAAAGTCGGCCGGGGTGTCGCCGTAGAAGGTGAACAGCATGGAGAACGGGATGGTAGCACCAGGTGCAAACTCTCCTTCGACCTTGACCGC
Source organism: Anaerolineae bacterium (assembly GCA_035529535.1). Taxonomy (GTDB): domain Bacteria; phylum Chloroflexota; class Anaerolineae; order B4-G1; family B4-G1; genus DATKWP01. The sequence continues at coordinate 562 of DATKWP010000338.1, forward strand.
CTCCTGCCGGTAGCCGGTCACCAATCCCTGGGCGTCGTAGGTCGTCACGATGACGTACACGCTGGCAGTGGCCTGGTCGGCGCTGGTGTTCTGCACAGTGCCGGTCACCTGCATCTGGGAGCCGGAGGGTTGCGCCTGCACCTGAGTCACCGCCATCGGCACGTAGGAGGTGGTGAGTGCTCCGGCGTCCTCGCCGCGCAGGATCGTCACCTGTGGGTTGGCCGGGGCGGCCGGCGGGCTGGTGAAGAGGATACCGAAGGGGGAGCGCTCGCCAGGTGGGATGACGCTGGCGGCGGCGAAGGCATCCGCCTGGGTCAGCGGCTGGCCGGCGGCGTCGAAGAGCGCCACGCGCACCTGGACGTTGGTGAGGGAGGAGGCGGTGGTGTTGACGATCTCCCCCAGGCACCACAGGCTGCCGACGGGGGTCTCGTAGAAGGCAACTCCCCGCACGCCAAACGGCAGCGGGGTGGGAGTGGGCAACAAGAGGCCGGGGGTCACGCCCGTCTCTTCCCCGCCGGTGGGAATGATCAACGATTGTCCCACTTGCAGGAGTTGAGGGTTCTCGATGCGGTTGATGTCCTGGAGCACCTGCAGGCTCACCCCGTAGTCGAAGGCGATGCTCAGCAGCGTCTCCCCTCCCTGGACGACGTGGATGACCGGTGTGGCGGTGGCGGCCGGCGTGGCCGTGGCCGGGGGTGGAGTGATGGGGGCTGTGGCGGTCGGGCGGACCGTGGGCGCGGCGGGTACCGTGCTCCCGGCTGAGATGCTCGCGGTCGGTTGTGGGGTGACCACCTTGCCACAGGCCGTCAGTGCCATTAGGGCCATTAGGGCCATTGCCAGGACAGAGCCACGCATCGTTCGGATGTTCGTCGTCCGCTTCATCATCCAACGATTATACCATATCTGCCGCTACACGCTAGCATCCAGCAGCGGACGGTTTGACTTTTCGACGGTTTGATGGCAAGATAGGGTATGTCTGGGCCACAGCGTGTCTGGTAAGTCCCGCGGGACATGCTGAAAGGATAGACGTTCGCCTCCGAACGTGAAAACGCTGGTTTGGTGGCGTTCTGGCCGACGTCGGACCCAACTTCTGGATGTTGTCGGATGCCGGATGTACCCATCCGCCCCATCCGCCTTCTCCGCTGCATCGCTGAAGCAGGCTTCAACTCCTGTTTGCTGGAGGAACGTAAACCAGGCGATGGGGTGAGCGCTTACCCGGCGAGAGCCCTTGGATTGCAGGCGGGCTAGATTGCGGTGGGTGGCGTGAACAGGCGTGTGGGTCTGACGTCTACGCGGATGAGTACATCCGTGAGGTTGGCCGGGATCGTGACCCTGGCCCTGGTGTTGCGGCTGTGGGGCATCCGGTTTGGGTTCCCGTACGCCTATCATTTCGACGAGCCTACCTACGTCCGCATTGCGCTGAACCTGGGGGAAGGTATCGTCGGCCGCCAGCCGAATCCGACCGGTTTTTCCAACCTGCTGTTTGCCGAGTATGGGGTCTACTTTATGGCCAGCCGGATCGGAGGACGCCAGGCGTCGGCAGCGGAAGCCGGGCGATTTTGGCGTGCAAACCCCACCGCCTTCCACATCCTGTTGGGACGCCTGACGAGCGCACTGCTGGGGACGCTGAGTGTGCTGGTGGCTTACTGGCTGGGGAAGGAGGCAGGCGGCCGGGGAACCGGGCAGTTGGCGGCGCTGTTCCTGGCCGTGGCTTTCTTGCACGTGCGGGACTCCCATTATGTCATGCCCGGCATTACCGCAGCGTTTCTGACCAGCCTGGGGGTATTGTGCAGCGTTCTGGCGATGCGGATCCGGATGTACTCATCCGCTACATCCGAGCGGCGAAGCGGATCAGGAAGATCCGGCCGCAGGTATCTGGTTCTGGCGGCTGCTGCCGCAGGGTACGCCATCACTACCAAGTGGAGCGTCTGGCCGGTGATCATCCCGCTGGCCGTGGCGGCAGGCCACGGGTTGTGGTTG
>DATKWP010000339.1:0-10465 GCA_035529535.1 Anaerolineae bacterium
TATACCGTGTTGCAGCCTCGGACAGAGGTCAGGCTAACCAGTGCGAACCGTTCACTGTTCACGCGGATCTTTACGGGGGACACCGGGCTGGACCTGTACACGCGGGCAGTCTCCGACGTATACCAGGATTTATTTGGCGAAGGGATTTACGTCGGCAAGGGCATCTATGACATAGTGGCTTTCACGCGCAGTCTGGCCGGACGGGTGCCTGACAACGCACTGCTCAGCCACGATCTGTTTGAGGGCATCTGTGGGCGCGCCGGGCTGGTGACAGACGTGATCTTGTACGAGGATTACCCCCCAGGCTATCTCACGTACGCACGCCGGTTGCATCGTTGGGTACGCGGTGACTGGCAGTTGTTGCCCTGGCTGTTCCCCAGGGTGCCCCGCACAGGCGCGGGCACGCTACCCCACGAACTGTCGGCGATTGACCGTTGGAAGATCCTGGACAACTTGCGCCGCAGCCTACATGCACCAGCACTGCTGGCGTTGCTGATCGCCGGTTGGGTGTGGCTGCCGGGCTCCGCACTGGCCTGGACGCTGGCAGTGCTGATGATTTCATGCTTGCCCCTCGCCACAGGTGTCGTGACCGGGCTGGCTCAGAAATTGCGGAACAGGTCTTTGAACGGCATCACGCCCCCTCTGGGGGCGGAGACTGCCCGCTGGTTGCTGGCGCTCGTTTTTCTCCCCTACGAGGCCGTGCTCGTGGTGGGCGCTATTGGGACCACCCTGGTGCGCCTGACGATCAGACGCAGACGTCTCTTGCAGTGGACCACTGCTGCACATACCATCCGTCTCTTTGGCAAAGAGAGGAAAGTGGCCCTGGCCTGGAAACAGATGGGCAGCGCACCGCTGCTGGCCCTGGGAGCGGCCGTACTGGTGGGTGTGGTCAATTTGCCGGCCTTGCCCGTCGCCGTGCCACTGCTTGCCGCGTGGCTGGTATCCCCGCTTGTCGCTCACTGGATCAGCAAACCCACGGCTTACGACCAGGCGCCGCTTTCAGCCGATCAGCGCCAGCAACTGCGCCACCTGGCTCGCCGCACGTGGCTCTACTTTGAACAGTTCGCCGGTCCAGATGATCACTGGCTGCCCCCCGACCATTTCCAGGAAAACCCATTGGGCCAGGTCGCGCACCGTACCTCACCCACCAACGTGGGCTTGCTGCTGCTCTCAACTTTGGCCGCCTACGAACTGGGCTACATCGGCTCGCTAGATCTATCTGTGCGGTTGGGCGCCACCTTCGAGAGCATGGACACGCTGGAACGATACCGGGGTCACTTTCTGAACTGGTACGATACACGCACCCTACAGTCGCTCTCCCCGCGTTACGTGTCCACCGTGGATAGTGGCAACCTGGCAGGATGTCTCCTGGCTCTAAGACAGGGCCTGCAATCCCTGCCTCAGAAACCGATCCTGGGCTGGCAGCGCTGGCAGGGCTGGCTCGACACCATGGATGTCCTGGTGAAGATCGTGGAGGGCCTGGAGGGAGCCGGGGGTGGCACCTTCCCGAAAGGTTCCGCACTTTCGGGAAGGTGTGAGCAAGCGGCCGCGTCACTACGAGCCCACCTGGCCCACGTCCGCCAGCAAGTGGCGGACGTGCAAGACACTCCCGCACGTTGGATGTCTCTGCTGACCCCGTTACGGGACAAGGGCTGGCAGGAATTGAACCGGCTATTGGTGGCGCTGGCCGAATCCGGCGCCCACATCCTGGACGCTGTAACCCTGCACGACCTACGCCTCTGGTCGGAGCGGACGTATCGCCACTTTTATAGTATGTGGGACGAACTGGACCTGCTCCTACCCTGGCTCGCAGCCTTGAGCCAGCCGCCAGCACTCGTGGGGCAGGCAGAGGCCGCTCCGGCGCTAAGAGAGGCCTGGCAGACGTTGCAGGATGCCCTGCCCGCTATGCCCCTACTCACCGAGGTCCCCGGAGCCTGTAGGGCAGGACGAGCGTGCCTGGATCGAATGCAAGACCTGCTGGTGGCTGCGCGGGAGAGCAATCCGCCATCCGCCATCCGCATTCCGCAATCCGCATTCGATGAGGGACGCGCCTGGTGCGAGCGACTGGCCGAGAAACTGGATGCTGCCCGAGCCACCGCAGAGGGCCTTCTGACCGACCTTCAAGACTTGAGCACGCGGGCAGAGGCGTATTTCCAGGCCATGGACTTTGCTTTCCTGTTCGAGCCGCGCCAGCAGGTATTCCACCTCGGCTACGACATGGCGGCTGGGAAATTGGATAGCAACTATTACGACCTGCTGGCCTCCGAAGCGCGGACCGCCAGCATAGTGGCTATCGCCAAAGGGGACGTTCCCCAGAGTCACTGGCTGCACCTGAACCGGCCCCTGTGCTGGGTTGACGGCATGCGGGCACTCCTTTCGTGGAACGGATCCATGTTCGAGTACCTCATGCCCGGTCTCTTGATGCGCAGTTACGCAGGGACACTGCTACATCAAACCCAGCGGGCCGTAGTGGACCGCCAAATCGCCTACGCCCACCAGAAGGGCGTGGCGTGGGGCATCTCGGAGTCGGGCTATTATCACTTCGATGCCAACGAGAACTACCAGTACCGGGGCTTTGGTGTGCCGGGACTGGGGTGCAAGCGCGGCCTGGGTGAGGACCTGGTCATCGCGCCGTACGCTTCGCTGATCGCTCTACCGGTACATCCCCAGGCTGTGGCGCAGAACGTCACCGGCCTCATCGAACGGCAGATGCTGGGCCATTACGGTTTCTACGAGGCGATTGACTACACTCCGTCCCGGCTGCCCCTGGGGCACGAGAGCGCCGTGGTGCAATCGTACATGGCGCACCACCAGGGCATGATTCTGGTGGCTCTGGCCAACTACTTGCAGGGCGAGGCCATCGTACGTCTGTTCCACGCCGATCCCCGGGTGCGAAGCGTGGAACTGCTGTTGCAGGAACAGGTGCCACAGCAAGCGCCCGTCGAGGAAATCCCAGAGGAATCTATTGGCTTGAGGCGCCAGGTTCAGGCTCGCATAGAACTGGAACCCTGGCGACCGCCGGCGAAGGCAGCGTTACCCCAGGCCCACGTGCTTTCCAATGGGCATTATGGCGTACTCATCACCAGCAGCGGCGGCGGCTACAGCCGTTGGCAGCAGGTGGACCTCACCCGTTGGCACGCCGACACCACGCTCGACGATTGGGGGACCTGGATCTACGTTCAAGATAGAGCAAGCGGCGCCCTCTGGTCGGCTGCCTACCAGCCGAGCGGTGCTCCACCGGAGGAACGAGAGGTGCTCTTTTACGCCCACAAAGCCGAGTTCCGGCGCCGGGATCACGACATCTCGTTGCGGATGGAGATCGCGGTCGCTCCAAACGACGACGTCGAAATGCGGCGCATGACCATGACCAACCACAGCGACCACCCCCGCCGCCTGGCGCTCACGAGTTACAGCGAAGTCACGCTCGCGCCTCAAACCGTTGACCGGCGTCATCCGGCGTTTAACAAACTCTTCATCGAGAGCGAGTACCTGCCCGAATTGAACGCGCTGCTTCTGCATCGCCGCCTCCGCTCAGCAGAGGAGAAGCCGATTTACCTGGCTCACCTGGTGGTCGTGGAAAAAGAAGAGAGCAACGGTGTTCACGAGAGCGATCGCGCCCGCTTCCTGGGACGTGGCCAGACAGCCCGATCACCCGCAGCCCTCTCCCACCTTCCCGAAAGTGCGGATGAGTACATCCGTGCGTCGGAACCTTTCGGGAAGGGTTCGGGCGCTACACTGGATCCGATCGTGGCTCTCGGCCAGGAGCTCGAACTGGAGCCCCATGCGGAGGCACACATCGTCTACGTCACGCTGGCAGCTCCATCAAGGGAAGAGGCGCTGGAACTGGCCCGTCGCTACCAGACCACGACAGCCATTGACCGGGCTTTCGACCAGGCTCGCTCTCAAAGCGAAACCGAACTGAGCAACCTCGGCCTGGACACCCACGCGGTAGAGCACATCCAGCAACTGCTCTCCACGCTGCTGTACCCTTACGCGGCCCTGCGCGCCACTCCTGAGACGTTGGCAGCGAACAGCAAGGGGCAATCCGGATTGTGGCCCTACGCCATTTCCGGCGACTATCCGATCCTGCTGGTGGGCGTCAGCAACAAAGAGGAAATAGCGCTGGTGCGCGAACTGCTGCAGGCTCACGCCTACTCGCGCAACCGGCAGATCCAGGTTGACCTGGTCATCCTCAACGAGCAGGACACCGGCTACGCCCAGGAATTGCACGACCAACTGAACCGGATGATCGCCCAAACGGACAACGAGGCCTGGCTGAATCGGAGAGGAGGTATCTTTGTACTGCGCGCCGGCCAGATGAGCGAAGCCGAGCGGGTGTTGCTGAAAACTGCCGCCCGAGTCGTCCTGGACGGGGGAAAAGGCCGGCTGGCCGAACAACTGGGGATTCTACGCGAACGGCCACTCTATTTGCCGCACTTCGTCCCTACCCTGCCCAGCCCCGATGACGCAGAACCCACGCCACTGCTGGCGCGCCCGGCCGGCCTCTTGTTCGAAAACGGCCTGGGGGGCTTTAGCGCCGATGGGCGCGAGTACGTCATCTACCTCGAGCCAGGACAATGGACGCCGGCTCCATGGATCAACGTCGTCGCCAATCCTGGCTTTGGCTTCCTGGCCTCTGAAGCAGGTGGGGGGTATACCTGGGCCGGGAACAGCAGTGAGAACCGCCTGACTCCCTGGCGCAACGATCCGGTGGCCGACATGCCAGGCGAGGCACTCTACCTGCGCGACGAGGAAACGGCGGCAGTGTGGTCGCCCACGCCCCTACCCGCCCGTGCACCGGCTCCCTACCTGATCCGCCACGGCGCTGGCTACAGCACCTTCGAGCATCACAGCCATGGCCTCAAGCAGCGGTTACGCCTCTTCGCCGCCCCGGATGCACCGGTGAAGGTGATCCAGTTGCAGTTGGAGAACACGTGGCATCACACCCGGCGCATCACCGCCACCTTTTACGCCGAATGGGTGTTGGGCACGGAGCGGGACAGCACACAACAGTACGTCGTGCCCGAGTTCGTAGCCGATAGGAACGCCTTGCTGGCTACCAACCCTTACAACGAAGAATTCGGCGAGCGCGTCGCTTTTGTGGCGGCCAGCCAAGAGCTCCACGGTCTGACCGCCGACCGTACAGAATTCCTGGGACGCGAGGGCACCCGCACGCGTCCGGCGGCTCTCGAACGCATCGGGCTGGCCGGGGCGGTCAAACCTGGCCTCGATCCCTGCGCGGCCTTGCAGGTGCACCTTAACCTGGCCCCCGGCGAAGTGCAAGAGGTCTTTTTCCTGCTCGGCCAGGGGGTGGATCGGAAGGATGCACTGCGGCTGATCGAGCAGTACCAGGACGCGGCGCAGGTAAGTGCCAGTTGGGAGGCTGTGAACAAGTTGTGGGATGACGTGTTGGGCGCCGTGACGGTGGAGACGCCCGACGCGGCGATGAATTTGCTGCTCAACCGTTGGTTGCTGTACCAGGCGCTCGCGTGCCGCGTATGGGGGCGCTCCGCGCTGTACCAATCCAGCGGCGCGTTCGGGTACCGCGATCAATTGCAGGACGTCATGGCCCTGGTGCACGCCGCACCTGAGATCGCACGGGAGCATATCTTGCGAGCAGCGGGCCACCAGTTTGAAGCAGGTGACGTGCTCCACTGGTGGCATCCACCTTCAGGGCGCGGGGTGCGCACGCGCTGCTCCGACGACCTGTTGTGGCTCCCCTTCGTCACCGCACAGTACGTGGACGCTACCGGCGACGAAGCGATCCTGAGCGAGCAAGTGCCGTTTCTCACAGGCGAGCCCCTGGAAGCAGGAGAAGAGGAGCGCTACGGGCGCTATGAGAGCGCGGCCGAACCCGGCACGCTTTACGAGCACTGCCGCCGTGCGTTGGACAAGGGGTCAACCGCCGGAGCGCACGCCCTGCCCTTGATGGGCAGCGGAGACTGGAACGATGGGATGAACCGGGTAGGCAGCCAGGGGCGGGGCGAAAGCGTGTGGCTGGGCTGGTTCCTGTACGCCACGTTGACCCGTTTTGCCCCCCTCTGCGAGCGCATGGGCGACGAAGAACGGGCCACGGCGTACCGGCAGCGGGCGCAAGACCTGCGCCAGGCCCTGGAACAGCATGCCTGGGATGGCAACTGGTACCGCCGTGCGTACTACGACGACGGCACACCGCTGGGATCAGCAGAAAACCTCGAATGTCAGATTGATTCCATCGCCCAATCGTGGGCCGCCATATCCGGGGCGGCCGATCCAGCGCGTGCGGTGTCGGCGATGGAGTCCGTCGCCGAGCGGCTGGTATGCTCCGACGACGTGGATGAGTACATCCGACTGGTGCTGCTCTTTGCCCCGCCTTTCGACAAGGCGGCGCACGATCCCGGTTACATCAAGGGCTATCCACCGGGCATCCGGGAGAACGGGGGGCAATACACACACGCCGCGCTGTGGGCCACGTGGGCCTTTGCCGAACTGGGACAGGGAGATCGCGCAGAAGCGTTGTTCCGGCTGCTCAACCCCATCTACCACAGTGACACACCCGACAAGGCGGCGCGCTACAGGGTGGAGCCTTACGCCGTGGCAGCAGACGTCTACAGTGAGGAACCGCACGTGGGACGTGGCGGCTGGACCTGGTACACGGGATCAGCCGGGTGGATGGTTCGCCTGGGCCTGGAAGCCATCCTGGGGCTGCGCCGGAGAGGGAACTCACTGCAAATCAACCCGTGTATTCCCAGGGGTTGGCCGGGCTACGAATTGACCTACCGCCACGAGGGAACCGTTTACCACATTCGCGTGGAGAATCCAGGCGGCGTCAACCGGGGGGTGAAACAGGCGACGATGGACGGGGACAGCCTGCCCAACGAGGAGATACCGCTGCTGGGTGATGGTCAGCGGCACGAGGTGCGTATCCTGATGGGATGATGCGCGACATTCGCGTGCACGAAATACGCGGCGCGCATGTCGCGTGCGCGAATCCGCGTCCCACGGACGTACTCATGGATGTACCCATCCACGTACATCCGATCCGCGATGTTCGCGATTTTCGCACACGTGACAGGATAATTCGGTAGCGACCTGCCGGTTAGCTGCCGGCCACCTGTGGCTTGGCCTCCCCCTTCGTCACCCCTACCATGCACAGGATCGCCAGCAGGAAGAAGGCCGGCGTCACCAGGAAGATCAAGTTATAGTTGCCGCCGCCCCACTCGACGATGTAGCCGTTGATCGCCGGCCCGGCGATGGCGGCCAACTGTGAGGCGATGTAGTACAGCCCCGTGTAGGTCCCCAGATCGGCGTCAGAGGCCGAGATGTCCACCACCATGGGCAGCGAGTTGATGTTGACCAGCGCCCAGCCCATCCCGCCGATGGCGATGATGGGCCAGACCAGCGTCGCGTTGCGCAGAAAAAAGTTCGCCATCAGCAACACGCCAAAGATGGCCAGGCCGGTGATGATCGTCCGCCGCCGGCCGAAGCGGGCCGCGATGTAGCCGGAAGGGATGGCAAAGATCAGGAACGCCAGCGACGCCACCCCCATCAGCAGCGGCGCCCGGCCGACCGACATCCCCAGTTCACTCACCCCGTAGGAGGAGAGGAAGGTCTCGACGGCGTTGTAGCCAACGAACCAGCAAAAGATGGCGGCCATGAGCAATCCCAGGCTGCGGCGGGCCTCCGGCGAGACGCGCTTGATGCCGCGCAGTGCGCCCCCCCCAGCCCCCCCGCAAGCGGGGGGGAGATGGGGCTTAGCCCCCCCGCTTGCGGGGGGGAGAGGGGGGGGGGCGGCGGCCTCGAACTCGCGCGGCTCCCTGACGAAGAACAGCAGCATCAACACCGCTGCCGCCATCAGCACGCCGCCGAAGGCGAACGGCACCATTCGTCCCATCCCATACAGCAGACCGCTACCCAGCGTGGCGATCAGTGTCCCGACCCCGCCCATCAGGTTGATGACGCCGTTGGCCTGGGAGCGCAAGGGGCTGGGGGTCAGGTCGGGCATGAGGGCGATCACGGGCGTGCGAAAGCCGGCCATGGCCAGCAGGAAGACGCCGACGGCGACCATAAAGAGCGCCAGCGGCGTCCCCAGGCGGTCCACCTGCCCGCTGAGTTCGGGCGGGACCATGCGCACCGCTATGGGGATCAGGATGAAGGCGGCGATGGCGATGGGGGCGAGCACGAGGATGAACGGTAAGCGGCGGCCCAGGCGGGTCCAGATGCGGTCGGACCACAGGCCGATCAGCGGCAGGAGGAAGAGGGCGGCGACGTTGTCGAGCGTCATGACCACGCCGGTCAGTCCGGCACCCAGGCCGAAGCCCACCTCGCCGGGGGCGTTGAAGGTGGGGTTGCCGGCCTGCAGGTAGATGGGGACGTAGGCGTTGTAGAGCGTCCACATCACGCTGATGCCGAAGAAACCGAAACCGATCAAGAAGGTTTTCTTATAGTCCAACCTCAAGTTCATTGTGGGCCCTCCTGTGGGAAGATGGTGTCGGATGTACTCATCCGCAGAGTATAGCATCGGAACCAGGGCAGGGCAAGCGTGCTTTGCGTCGCTGCCGGTAGGATTTTTCTTCTGCTGGTTACCATCAGCAAGACCGTCACGGTCCAGGGCGGCTACAGCACCGCCTTCACTGAACCACCTGACCCCGACGCCAACCCGACTACGTTGGACGCCGGGAAGCAGGGACGGGTGATCTATGTCATTAGTGGTAACCGTGCTGCCAACAACTGCGGGGGGATATGTTTCAGTGTCAGTCACAGTGCAGTGCTGAGTGGTAATGCCGTTGTTAGCAGCACGAGAGGACCTGGGTGGGATGGCTATGGTGCCGGGGTATACTTAGCAACAGCAAGAACACGACCCCGGTTGGCAACCTGATCAGCAACAATACGGCTCGAAATACGGGCAATCCAGGTACCATCCTGGGTGGTGGGCTGTACATTGGTTCTGGTTCCAACGTCGCGTCTACCTGCCGGTGGTGTTGCGCCAGTGCCAGTAGGGGCATAACTCAACGCAGGCTATCCTCCCCCCTGCCTCACGGCAGTGCCGAAGGTGATGGCCAGCCAGCGATCACAACGTCAACGTCCCAACCAGGCACGAGCCTTACTGTGACTGCTGGGTGTGATGGTTGCACCATTGCTGATGGCAGGGCCAACGTGGTGCGCCAGGGCACACTCTTGCCAGGGGCCTACCGTGCCCCGCATGCTTGCAGGCAAGCCTGCATGTGCCCGCGCGACTCGGCGGCGATGATGCAGCACCGCTCCAAGCTGTACTCTTTAGCCCCGATGATCTCCAGGTCCAGCGGCCCGTCGTACCCGTGCTCGTGCAGGACCCGCACGTAACCCACCAGGTCAATTTCCCCCCGCCCGTTGGCCTGCTCCTCCGGCTGGCCCGGCCCCGGCCCCCGGCCCCGGCAGTCGCGGATGTGCACGTGCCTGACGCGGGCGATCACCGCCGCAATCGCCTCGACCGGGTTCTCGCCGGCCCGGTAGATGTGCGAGGGGTCCATGTCAAGGCCGAAAGCGGGCGAGGGGATGGCCTCCATCAGCCGCAGCGTGGTGGGCGTATCGTGGATGGCTGCGCCCACGTGGGCCTTGACGCACAGCGTCACGCCGTACTGCTCCGCCATGTGCGCCAGTTTGCCCAGCGAGTCCACCGCCTGCCGGAAACTGGCCTCGTCGCCGACCTTGCCGCCGGGGCCGCAGTTGACGAGCGGGATGCCGAGCTCGACCGCGGCCTGGAAAGCCGTTTCCATCCTGCACAGGTCCTGGGAGGGCTGCTCCATTGCCAGCAGTTCCAGCCCGGTTTCCTTAGACAGCCGCACAATCTGCGGAGCGAGTTCCCGCCAGCGCTCCAGCACCAGGTGTTCGCTCATCCCGTCAATGGCCGAAAGTTCGATGCCGTCGTAGCCGGCCATGGCGATGTAGCGGAAGGCGGTTTCCAGGTTAAAGCCACCGAAAAGGACAGAATTAGCACCGATCTTCATCGTCGCCTCCTCAGAGGGGAAATGCCACCCGGCGGCCCTCCCTGGCAGAGCGGTATGCGCCGAGCACCATCTCGACCGAGACCCGCCCATCCTCGGCGGTCACCGGCGGCTCGCTGTCGTGCTTGAGGCAGTCAATGAACGGGCGAGGGACGGCGGCGATGCGCTCGCCGTGGCTGGCCGGGATGACCAGCCCCAGGTCCTGCCAGGTGGGGCGGGTGAGTACACCCGAGTCGCGGGTGTACAGTTTGAGCGCCACAGCCCCCGGCGGCGCCAGGTGGGTGGAAACGGCGTCGTCATAGTTCTGGATGAGCACCCCCTGGTCGCCGTAGACTTCGGTGGTGTTCTCCCCGGCCAGCGCGACCGACGAGTTGACCAGCACGGCCAGCGCACCACTGGCAAACTTGAAGATGGCGACGCCGGTATCGTCCGGCGCGACCAGTGGTGCCACCTTCCCGAAAGGTTCCGAACTTTCGGGAAGGTGTGAGCATGGGTCGCCCCAT
>DATKWP010000340.1:0-9516 GCA_035529535.1 Anaerolineae bacterium
TGCACGATGCGGGCCAACTGCTGATCTTGCACGAGCACCGCCCCACCCTCGCCGGTGGTCATGTGGTGGGCGGGGTAGAAACTCAGCGTGGCCAGGTCTCCGAAGGTACCGACCATCTGGCCGTCGTACGTGGTTCCCAGCGCATCACATGCATCTTCGATGACGTAGAGGTGGTGGGCGCGGGCAAACTCCAGCACCGGTTCCATCTCCACCGGATTGCCGAGCGTGTGGGCCAGGAAGATGGCGCGCGTCCGCTCCGAAAGGGCTGGTTCCAGTTGCGCCGGATCCAGGTTATAGGTGCCCAACTGGCAGTCCACAAAGACCGGCACGAGCCGGTTCTGGACGATGGGAGCGACAGTAGTCGGAAACCCCACGCCTGGGGTGATGACCTCGTCGCCGGGCTCGAGCGGGCGCTCCAGCCGGTGGGAGCAAAGGGCAGCCACGGCGGCCAGGTTGGCCGAAGAGCCGGAGTTGACTGCCAGCGCATGCGACACCCCGACATAGTCCGCCAGCCGCTGCTCGAAGGCCTCGGCACGGGGGCCGGCGGTCAGCCAGAAGTCGAGGCAGGCGTCCACTGCAGCCATCAGTTCCCGCTCGTCGTAGACGCGGCTGGCGTAGTGGACGCGGGTGTGGCCGGGGACGAAAGGACGGGAGGTGTGCGCCTGCCGGTAGTACTCGGCCACCAGGTCCAGGATTTGTTGACGGAGAGTGCCGGCGTCAGAATTGGTCACGGGAAACTCCGATAGATTTGACTCCGATGGAGAACACGGCGGAACTGAATCAGACGACGATCGAAATCCAGCCGCAGACCGATACGATAGTTACCCACACGGATGCGGTAGTAATCTTCATACCCCTGGAGTTTGACTACCTTGCCTCCAAGCAATGGATCCTGTCGAATCTCCTCACTAAAGGCAATCTGCCTCACGCGCCCCCGGACTAATTCAGGAAGGCGTTCGTAGTCCTTTAGGAACGTGCGAGCATAAACCGCCTCCCACATCACAGAGCTCCCTGAGCCTCTACTTGCTCCACATAGACTATAGCCGCTTCTCTGGAGAGCATTTCATCACTTTCTGTCTCAGCGATCAGAAGCCCGAAGAAGAGGTCTTCCAGTGCCTCCAATACCTCTTTCTGACGATCGGCAGACAATCGCTGTATAGCCTGGACAAGCTGCTCTACACCCAACTCCACAGGAATCGTAACCACGTCTTACCTCCCCTTGCTCCACTCAATAGTCCGGCGCAACCCTTCCTCCAGCCCCACTCGCGCCCGCCAGCCGGTCAGCCGGGCCATCCGGTCAGCGTTGGCGACCAGGTGCATGACCTCGCTGCGGCGGTAGGGAAGCGCACCGGAGAGCATCTGCCCGCGCGCCCCTGTCATCGTCCAAATCCGCTCGATCACCTGACGGACTGCATACACCTGCCCCGTCCCCAGATCAAGGCTCTGCCCCTCCACTCCGGGCGCTCCAGCCGCTGATAGCATCCCCTCCACCACGTCGTCCACGTAGATAAAGTCTCGTTCCTGCTCGCCCCCGGTCATCGGGAAGTCTTCTCCCGCCAGTGCCGCCCGGATGGCAGCGGGGATCAGGGTGTGGGCCGGTTGCCCAGGCCCATACACCTGGAAGGGCCGCACGACGACCACGGGCAGGCCGAGCGCTCGCCAGTACACACGCCCGAAGGCCCATGCGGCGACCTTCGAAGCAGCGTAGACGTTGAACGGGTCCAGGCCCTCGACCGCTTCCCGGGCCCCGTACTCGTAGCAGGTACCGACGAGCACCACGCGCCGGACATCTCGCCCTCTCAGCGCCTCCAGTAAGTGCAACGTGCCTCCGGCATTTACCGCCAGCGCCAGGTTCGGCTCCACACCAGGGTCGGCGACGCCGATAGCGGCCAGATGGAACACCACGTCAGGCTCAGCATCTTCCACGGCGCGCCGGACGCTCGTCGCATCAAGCACATCCAGGATGATGTGCCTGGCCTGCTGCGGCAGGCCTGCCACCCGCTCCGGTGGCTCTCCGGGGAAGACCCCCGCCCCAACCACAGCCCCAGCGTGGACCAGTCGCCGCACCAGCAGTTGGCCGATGAAACCGGTAGCCCCGGTGACGAAGACTCGCTTCCCTGCGAAATCCACCAACTCTACCGGCTCAAGAACTCCCGGTACCACGCCAGCGTCTCCCGCAAGCCCTCCTCGAGCGAGTAGCGGGGTGCCCAGCCCAACACGCGGCGGGCCTTGCGGCTGTCCAGGTACTGGGCCTGAATCTCGTTCGGCGCGTCGGCCAGCACCACCGGTTCCAGTTCCGGATGGTCGGAGACGGCGATGATGGTCTGCACGGTCTCCAGCACCGACTTGGGGTTGTCCATCCCAAAGTTGAACGGTTCGCCCTTCACTCCAGGATCGCCCATGCGTTCGGCCAGCGTCAGGTAGGCGTTCACGGCGTCCCTGACGTAGAGATAGTCACGCACCATCGTCCCATCGGAGCGGATGATGGGGCGCTCGCCACGGATGACGCTGCGGATGGTGCCGGGGAAGATGCGGCTCCAGTGCAGATCGCCACCGCCATACAGGTTAGCACAGCGAGTGACGGCGACCGGCATGTCATACGTGGCGGCGTAGGTGCGCGCGATCAGGTCGGCACAAGACTTGGATGCGTCGTAGGGATAGCAGCCCAGCAACGGAGCATCCTCGGTGTAGGGCAATCTCTCGTGAACGCCGTAGGCTTTGTCGGAGGAGGCGACCACCACGCGCGTGATTTTGGGCGATCGCCGGGCGGCCTCCAGCACCGTCCAGGTCCCCTTGACGTTGGTCTCAAACGTGGAGAAGGGGCCCCGGTTGGCGATGGGGACGATGGTCTGCGCCGCCAGGTGCAAGATGGCATCAATCTCGTGCTCGTGGAGCACCCGCTCGACCAGTTCGTAGTCGGTGACGTCACCGCGCACGATGGTGATGCGGTCCCGGTAGCCGGACAGGCGCAGGTAGGAACAAGGCACCTCGTCGCGGAGCAGGCCGACGACGGCGGCCCCCATTTCGACCAGCGCAATGGTCAACCAGGAGCCCAGGAAGCCAGCACAGCCGGTGACGAGGACGGGGCGGTCGTGCCAGAACGACGGATTGCGTGATTGCGCCCGTGAGTACACGGGGTGCGGATTGCGGATAAGGGGTCTTGGGTCTTGAGTCATAGAGCCTCTCACTCCCATACCTTCCAGGGTACATTCTCGCGCCAGATTGCATCCAACTCCAGTGCATCCTTGAAGGTTTTCATCGAACGCCAGAAGCCATCGTGGCGGTACATCATCAGTTGACCGTCGGCGGCCAGCCTGGGCAAAGTTTCTGCCTCCAAGAGGACGTTGTCACCACCGGCCAGATAGTCCAGCACACCACGTTCGAACACCATGAAGCCTGCGTTGACCCAATAGTCCAGTTGCGGCTTCTCCTGAAACCCGGTCACCTGTCCCGCCTCGTCCAACTGAAAGATACCCAGGTGGGACTGCAGGCGCACGCCGGTCACGGTGGCCAGCCGTCCGTGCTGCCGATGGAAGGCCAGCAGTTCGTCCAGGTTCACGTTGCCCACCGCCTCACCATAGGTGACAAAGAAGGTGTCTGTCTCGACGTAGCGCGCGGCCCGGTACACACGCGCTCCCTTCTCCGTACTGAGCCCCGTGTCGGCCAGGGTGACCTCCCAACCTTCCTCGGAATTGGATTGGTGACAGGAAAATCCGTCCAGTTTTCCCAGGCGGATCGTAAAGTCGTAACTCATCGGCTCATATTCGAGGAAATACCGTTTGATCGCCTCCGCTTGATGGCCCAGCGCGAGTACAAAGCGGGTATGGCCGTAGGCGGCATAGATCTTCATCACGTGCCAGAGAATGGGGCGATCGCCGATTTCGATGAGTTCCTTCTTGGTCAGCGTATCGCCGCGCATGCGGGTACCCTCTCCGCCGCAGAGAACGACGACGGGTAAGGAGGATGCTTTAGGTGGCGAGGTTTCAGTTTTCAAGCGGAGACCCCCATAACTTGTCGCAGGCTCACGTCGAATGGCGGATAGGCGATACCATTTTCGGTCACGATGCCGGTCACGTAGCGATACGGCGTCACGTCGAAGGCCGGATTCGCCACCCGTATCCCGGCCGGCGCGACGGGCTGGCCGTCGTAGGTCAGGCTGGTGACCTCTTCGGCTGGCCGTTCTTCGATCGGGATGTCGTCCCCCGTGGGCAGCGAGAGGTCAATCGTGGAGGTAGGCACGCACGGGAAGAAGGGAATGCCATTGGCCTGGGCCACCACCGCCAACTTGTACGTGCCAATCTTGTTGGCCACGTCCCCGTTGGCGGCCACCCGGTCGGCCCCTACCAGCACGATGTCCACCTGCCCAGTGCGCATAAAATGGCCGGCGGCGTTGTCGACGATGAGCGTGAAGGGAATGCCCAGTTGCTGCAACTCCCAGGCCGTCAGCCGGGCTCCCTGCAAGCGCGGCCGCGTCTCGTCCACCAACACGTGCACCCGTCTGCCCTGCTCGTGCGCGGTACGGACGACGCCCAGCGCGGTGCCATAGTCCACCGTCGCCAGCGCGCCGGTATTGCAGTGATGCAAGATGGTATCGCCGTCCTGGAGCAGTGCCGCGCCGTGCTCCCCCAGCCGCCTGTTGGCCTGGACATCCTCGTCCGCCAGGGCCTGGGCCTCGGCCACTAACGCACCGGGGATAGCAGACGTATCCGGCTCAGCCTCAGCCCGTCGCAGCAGGCGTGTCACCGCCCAGGACAGATTGACCGCCGTGGGACGGGCAGCGCAGAGCGTCTCCGCCGCTGTGCGCAGGTCGGCGAGCATTTCATGGCGATCCTGCGCCTGGCTCGCTCGGCCGGCCAGCGCCATGCCAAAGGCGGCCGCCGCGCCGATCGCGGGTGCCCCGCGGACCACCATCACACGGATGGCCTGGGCCACGTGGCGATAGTCCTCGTACTCCACCAGGCGGAACTCGGCCGGCAGGAGCCGCTGGTCAATCATCCGCACTTTGCTGTCGTACCACTCAACGCTACGCACCGCAATCCTGGCTCCACTTTGCCATGATGGCAACGGGTGTGCAATGGTAACACGGGGAAACCGCTTTGTCAAACCTGTTCCACGGGCTACAAACAGCCGCGAGTTCACTGCCAACGATAGCGCGGCAGCACCCTGACTGGCACTGCCGCGCGTTCGAGGTTGCTTCTCCGGCTCAGGCTACAACGTGGTCAAGTCGTCCAGGTCGGCGAAGACCTTGGACACCGGCTCCACTTCGGCCTTGCCCCCTTCCGCCTTGCGTGGGGCCACGAGGGCTTGCAGTGAGACACCCTCGAAACTCTCGATGGGACCATCCGCATACGGATTGTCGCCCCGATAGCCAGTGCCAGCAGGGATCAGTTTGCCAATGATGACGTTTTCCTTCAGCCCCTGCAACGGATCCTCCCGGCCCTCAATGGCTGCCCCAGACAGGACCCGGATCGTATGCTGGAAGGAGGCTGCCGAGAGGAAACTATCGGTGCTCAGGGACGCCTTGGTAATTCCCAACAACACAGGCCAGCCCCTGGCAGGACGCCCGCCCGCTTCGATCACCTGGCTGTTGATGTCCTCCAGCGTCAGCCGGTCTTTCAGTTCGCCTGGCAGGAGATCCGTATCGCCGGACTCGACGATCTGCACCTTACTCAGTATCTTGCGGAAGATGACCTCAAAGTGCTTGTCGCTGATGTTCACACCCTGCGAACGGTACACCTGCTGTACCTCCCAGAGCAGATAGCGCTCCGTGGCCTCACGGCCCAGGATACGCAGGATGTCGTGAGGGTTCAAGACACCCTGGGCCAACTGTGTGCCAGGCTCGATGCGCTGCCCCTCTTCGACCGACAACCGGCCGGTCGGAGGAACCTCGTACTCTCGCTGCTCGCGCCGCTCGTGGATGATGGTCACGCGTCGCTCCTCACGCAGCACCCGGCCACCCTTGTCCGCCATGATGTACTTTTCGTCGTGCCACGAGGCAAGCGGAGTACCCGCCTGAACGTCGTCGCCGTCCTCCACCAGGATTTTCCAGCCCAGTTTGATGTCGTGTTCAAGCCGTTCGATTTCACTATCTGCGACGACGACAGTCCGTTGATCGTTGACGCGGGCAATGTGCACCGTGCCGCCGATTTCAGAAATCGGAGCCTCGCCCTTGGGCTTCTTGCGCGCCTCGAATAGCTCTTCCACGCGGGGCAGGCCGACGGTGATGTCGCCTCCGGCCGCCACACCCCCGGTGTGGAAGGTCCGCAGGGTCAACTGAGTGCCTGGCTCGCCGATGGACTGTGCAGCCACGATACCGACCGCTGCGCCGATGGCCACCCTAGCCCCGCGGCCCAGATCACGACCGTAACACGCCGCACAGATGCCCTGACGGAGTTGGCAGGTCATGGGAGAGCGCACGAACACGGCCTCAATCCCGGCCTCTTCAATCAAGGCGGCGACGGCCTCGTCAATCTCCTCGTTACGCTCGAGCAGCACCTCGCCAGTCTGGGGATGCACGACAGGCCCGGCCACCATTCGCCCGACCAGCCGCTCGGCCAGGCTTTGCCCACCCACATCGTCGGCAGTCCGGATCCAGATGCCGGCCTGGGTGCCGCAGTCGTGGGCGTTGATGATGACGTCCTGAGCCACGTCCACCAGGCGGCGGGTCAGGTAACCTGCGTCGGCAGTGCGCAGGGCGGTGTCCGCCAGCCCCTTGCGCGAGCCGTGAGTGCTGATAAAGTACTCCAGCGCCGAAAGGCCCTCGCGCAGATTGCTGCGGATAGGCATTGGGATGATGCGCCCAGAGGGGTCAGCCATGAGGCCACGCATTCCAGCCAACTGGGCAATCGGGCCGAACCCTCCTTTGGATGCACCTGACTGGGCCATAATGGCGACGGAACTGGTTGGAGGGAGCGCCATGGATACGGCTTCCGAGACCTGTTCACGGGCGCGCGACCATAGTTCAATCGTGCGCGTATACTGCTCTTCCTCGGTCAACAAACCACGGCGGTACTGCCGATCCACTTCGGCCACCACGTTCTCCGTGGCCGCAATGACGGCCGCCTTGCCAGATGGAATGACCAGATCAGAAATGGCGATGCTGGCACCAGAACGGGTGGCGTACTTGAACCCGATGTTCTTGATCTGATCCACCAGTTCCGTCGTCGCGTCGCTGCCCAGCCGGCGATAGCACAGGCCGACCAGTTCCTGAAGCGATCCTCTCTCCAGCGGTCGATCGATGAAGCGTAGTTCATCGGGCAGGATGCGGTTGAAAATACAACGTCCCACGGTAGTTTCAACCGGCCGCGAGGAGACGGGCCGGCGATCGTAGACCTGCACCACGGTGATGGGAGCGTGCAGGTCAATGTATCCCAGCGAGTACGCCAGTTCCACCTCGTCCAGGTCAACGAAGGACCTGCGCTTGTCGTGGGCCCGGGCCGGGTCCTCCATCGTCAGGTAGTAGACCCCCAGGCACATGTCCTTGGTTGGGCTGACGACAGGCTGACCGTCCGCAGGCTTGAGCAGGTTGTGGCTGGCCAGCATTAACTGGCGGGCCTCTTCGACGGCCTGGTGCGAGAGCGGCACGTGGACGGCCATCTGGTCGCCGTCAAAGTCGGCGTTAAACGCACTACAAACCAGGGGGTGGATCTGAATCGCTTTGCCCTCGACCAGCACCGGCTCAAATGCCTGAATGCCCAGGCGGTGCAGGGTAGGAGCACGGTTGAGCAGCACCGGGCGATCCTGGATCACCTCCTCCAGCACTTCCCACACCTCGGGGCGCTCACGTTCGATGATCCGCTTGGAGGCCTTGACGTTGCTGGCATAGTTGTACTCGACCAGTTTGCTGATCACGAAAGGACGGTAGAGTTCCAGTGCCATCGTCTTGGGCAGGCCACATTGGTGCAGCTTTAGTTTAGGGCCGATGACGATGACGGAGCGGCCGGAGTAGTCCACGCGCTTACCGAGCAAGTTACGGCGGAAGCGGCCCTTCTTGCCCTTCAACATATCGCTCAACGACTTGAGTTCGCGGCGACCACGGCGGGAGAGCATCTTGCCGCGCTGGCTGTTGTCAATCAGGCTGTCCACCGCCTCCTGGAGCATACGCTTCTCGTTGCGCACGATCACGTCGGGCGCGCCCAGTTCCAGCAAGCGCTTGAGGCGGTTGTTGCGGTTGATGACCCGGCGGTACAGGTCGTTCAAGTCGGAGGTGGCAAAGCGCCCACCATCCAGTTGCACCATCGGGCGCAGGTCGGGCGGGATGACCGGCAGGACGGTCAGGACCATCCACTCAGGCCGGTTGTGGCTCTTGCGCAAGGCCTCGACGATGCGCAGCCGCTTGGTCGCCCTCTTGGAGCGCTGCTTGGACACGCTCTGGCGCACTTCGCGCCACAGTTCTTCGGCCGACTTGTCCAGGTCCAGGCCACACATGATCTCATAGAACGCCTCAGCGCCCATGCCAGCCCTAAAGACCTGGCCCCACTTGCTCTTCAGTTCCCGCAGGCGAGGTTCATTAAAGAACTGGAGTTCAGACAATCCCAACAGTTCCTCACGATCGGTCTTGAACCTGGCACGTAACGCGGTGATGTCTGCGGCCAATTGATCTTTGATGCGATTGACTTCGTCGTTGGTCGCCTCACGCCAATGCTCCAGGTCCGCCCTCAGGGGTGATGTCAAGTCTTCCTGTCGCGTCCGCACCTCCGCCTCCAACTGGCTGAGATAATCCTGGACGGTTTGATTGAGCAGGTAGAGGTGCTCCCGTCCGGCCGTCGCGGCTTTTTCGACGATCACCGTCCCTGTGGGCTTGAAGACGAGAGGGGCGCGCACCACCTTACCCTGGCGATCCTCGATCTTGCCCTGTAGCGCCTGGGCTTCCTTGATGACCTGCTCCGTCGCAGTGGCCAGTTCCTCATCGAGCCGCGCCCGGACCTGCTCCAACTGCCCGTTGAGGCGGGCCTCTTCCTGGGCTACCTGTTGCTCCAGGGCTGTGATGCCTTCCTGGGCCACGGCCTCCAGTTGCGCCTGCTGCTGCTGGAATTCCGCATCCAATCGCTTCAGGGCCTTCTGGCGCGCTTCCTCATCTACGCTGGTGATGACGTACTGGGCAAAGTACAGCACGCGGTCCATGTTGCGCTTGGAGATGTCCAGCAGGATGCCCAGGTAACTGGGGACACGGCGGGTGTACCAGATGTGGGCGACTGGGGCGGCCAGTTCGATGTGCCCCATGCGCTCGCGCCGCACGGAGGCACGCGTGACCTCCACCCCGCACTTGTCACAGACGATGCCCTTGTAGCGAACGTTTTTGTATTTGCCGCAGTAGCATTGCCAGTCCTTGGTGGGGCCAAAGATCGCCTCGCAGAAGAGGCCGTCTTTTTCGGGGCGAAGGCGACGGTAGTTGATCGTCTCAGGTTTGGTAACCTCACCGTAGGACCAGGAAAGGATCTGCTCCGGAGAGGCCAGGCTGATGCGCAAAGCGCGGAAATCTCGTGCTTCTAACACTCGATCTTCTGGATCATTCAT
>DATKWP010000341.1:0-2973 GCA_035529535.1 Anaerolineae bacterium
GAATCTCCTGTTCCTGCTGAAAGGAGTGAAGTATGAAGTCGCGAGGTAGGAGCCGCTGGCGATCCTACGGCAGCCCGATCGGCATTCTCCTTTTCCTTCTTCCCGGTGTGGGAGTCTATACCGCCCTCATGCTCTATCCAAGCCTGCTATCCCTCTACTACAGCGTCCTGGAATGGGAAGGCGGACCACTCAGCGCCGCGCCATTCGTGGGCCTGGCGAACTTTCAGCACATGCTCCAAGACCCGTTCCTGCCGCTTGCCCTGAGCAACAACGCCCGCCTCCTATCGGCAAACTGGGTCCTACTGCTACCATTGGCACTGGCCCTTGCCTACGTCCTCAGCCGCCTGCGCCGTGGCGCCAGCCTCTACCGGTTCCTATTCTACATCCCGGTCGTCCTGCCCGCCGCCACGATGGCGCTGATGTGGCGGTTCGCCTTCTCGGGCAGCGGCTACGGCCTGTTGAACAACATCCTGCGGCTGTTGGGCCGGGAGAGCCTCATCCGGCCCTGGCTGAGCGGCGACGGCGTCGTCCAGTGGACGACGACCTTTCCGGCCTCGTGGCAATCCGTCGGGTTCTACATGGTCATCTTCCTGGCCGCCCTGGTGGGCATCCCCGAGGAATACTACGAGGCTGCCGCCATAGATGGCGCCAACCACTGGCAGCAGTTGATCTACATCACCATGCCCAGCATCCGCGGTGTCTACGTCTCCGCCATGATCCTGACCCTCCAGGGTGCGCTTGGCGCGTTCATCTACCCTCTGCTGATGACCAAAGGTGGCCCCCTGCACCTGAGCGAAACACTGATCTCATACTCGCTGTACCTCTTGTGGGAGAAAAAGACGTGGGGCTATGGCAGCGCCGTCGCTACCCTCAGTTTCCTACTGGGCATCATCGCGGTGGCGTTGGTGTGGCGCTTCGGACGCCAGCGCGAAGCGTTGCTCTATCACTGAGTGAAGGGGAGTGCCATGACGACAATCGAACTAGGCTTGCCACCTGTAGCCACGACGCAGCGCGACCAGTGGAAAAACCGCCTGGGCCAACTGGTGCTGCATGGCTGCCTGATCGCGTGGGCCTTCCTGGCCGTATACCCCCTGTTCTGGGTTCTGATCACCTCGCTGAAATATACCGCCGAACTGTATCGCGCTCCTTTCAGCCTGCCAGTACACTGGAAGTGGTCCAACTACCAGGAGGCCTGGGTCTACGCCAAGATGGGACTGTATTTTCTGAACTCCATCGTCGTCACCGTCATCTCGACCATCCTGGTCCTGTTCCTGTCCTCGACCGCCGCCTTCGTCCTGGCGCGTTTCCAATTCCGCCTCAAGGGCCTGGTCTGGGCGTACATCCTGTTCGGTTTCCTCATCCCGCATTCCATCCTGCTGGTGCCCCTGGCGATCTTTACGCGCATACTCGGGCTGTACAACCGGCTGGAGGGCCTGGCCGTCGTCTACGCGGCCGTCGGCATCCCCTGGAACATCTTCTTCTTGCGCGCGTTCATGGAGACGATCCCCGGGGAACTCGAGGAGGCCGCGATCATGGACGGCGCTGGGATGTGGACCGTCTTCTGGCGTATCATTTTGCCCCTATCGCAGCCAGCGCTGGCGACCATGGCCACCTTCCACATCCTGGCCTCGTGGAGCGAGTACATCCTCGCCCTCGTGCTGACCGGCACCACCGCCTCCCGCACCCTCCCGGTGGGCATCAGCCTGCTGGAGGGCCACTTTACGTCGAACGAACCTGGCGTCGCCGCCGGCATGGCCATTACCATCGTCCCCGTCGTCCTGGCCTTCGCCTTCCTGCAGCGCTACGTGATCAAGGGCATGACGGCGGGAGCCCTGAAAGGGTAAACACGAATTGCCGCGAGAGGAAATCCTGCGCCGGTTTCGGGTGGACACCCGTGGCATCCCCCGGCCCGATGCGCCGGCCTCCTGGCGCAACCAACTGCAGTCCGATGGTACGGTGCTCGATGAATTCGGCGTGCTTTGGAGACAGCTCTAGATAGATAAGGAGAGTGAGATGAAAGTCTATATGTCCGTGGATCTGGAGGGGATCACGGGAGTGGTGGGGAGCTATCAGGTTCTCCAGGATCCGGGCGCGTTGCCAGAGGTCCGCGAACTCGTGACTGGCGACGTGAACGCCGCTATCGCCGGGGCCAAGGAGGCCGGCGCAACCACGATCTGGGTGAACGAGAACCATTCCGGCCGTGATCTGCTGATCGAGAAGGTTGACCCTATGGCAGAGGTCATCATCGGCAAGCCCAAACCGCTCATGACACTCGACGGCCTGGATTCTTCTTTCGACTGTGTCTTCATGATCGGCATCCATGCCCGAGCGGGAACGACCGGTGCGGTTCTGGATCATACGTGGGTGCCAAAATGTGTACAGGCTTTGCGCGTGAACGGCGTAGCGATAGGAGAGCTGGGTTTGAATGCTCTGGCGGCCGGCCATTTTGGCGTGCCCATCGCCCTCGTGACTGGAGACACGCAGGTTGTGCGAGAGGCTCACGATCTTCTGGCCGATGTGGAGGGTGTGGCAGTCAAGGTGGGTTTGGATCGGTATGCGGCACGCAGCCCACACCCATCGAAAGCTCGCGAGGCGATTCGCCAGGGTGCAGCGAAGGCATTGCGTGAGATCGAGCGTTTCAAGCCATTCGAGCTATCCAAGCCTATGAAGATGGAAATTGACTATGCCAACACAGCGTTTGCCACTGCAGCGTCGTGGATTCCAACAGGGGTTCGAGAAGGTCCGCAAACCGTGTGCTTCACCGTACCGGACTTTCTCGTTGGGATGAAGACCTTTTTTGTGGCCTCTGCGTTTCCCTACCTGGCAGCAGATGATCCGATGTTCTGATTGGATTACGATGTACACTCCACGCGAACGAGTGATGCTCGCTCTGAACCATCAGGAGCCGGACCGGGTTCCGATTGACTTTGGCTCCACCTACATGACCAGCATCACCGTGCCACCTTACCTGGC
>DATKWP010000342.1:0-5018 GCA_035529535.1 Anaerolineae bacterium
GGGTGATGATATTACACCCAGGTAACAGCCAAGGCAGTGGAGGTCGCCTTAGCAGCAGACATCGTAGTACAACACCTGCCCATCGCCAAGGTGCGGCGGGTGTTTTGTTTCAACGGCACCATTATGGACGGGGTTCTTGACATCTATGACCTGGGAGTTGTGATAACGCATTTGATCACAAAGATCTCTGAGAAGGTTCAGCGGGGATCAGCACCCCAGGCACCGCACTTGAAAGGCCAGCAACTGGCCTGAGTGTTCGATTTCTGCGCAAAGTGGCGCTATGCCGTTCTGGAGCAAAGCTGTAGCAACAAAGAGGGGGAATGATGAGCAAAAGCAAGTCACGTTAACAGCGCAGCGGCTGTGGCTGTGGAGCCCTATTTGCTGTCTTAGGGACTATCATTGGGGCGATTGTCAAAGCAGTTGCCTCTGTTCCACGTTGGCTTAACCGCCAGAAGTTCACCCTGCCTATTCGGGGGAAAAGTGTTACTGTGTCGTTGCTAGCAGTCCTGGGCCTGCTGGCACTTGCTGCCTCCTGCTGTGGTATCACCTATGCGGGAATGGGCGCGAGCTTGCGTGGGGCTGGCGCTCTGCCCACCTACACCCTTGCTCCTACCAATACTGCGAGGCCAACCTACACGCCTCAGCCTACACCCACCTCAACCCGCACGCCCACGCCTACGCGAACTCCCACGCCGCGCCCATCCCCTTCTCCCACGCCTGCACCAATTGCCTGTACATGGTCTGTCGCTTATGTTGCCGACGTCACCATTCCCGATGGCACTCGACTGGATCCCGGCGCTGCTTTCGTCAAGACCTGGCGCATCCAAAACAATGGCACTTGTGACTGGGAAAACGTCCGGCTCGCCTTCACCAGTGGCGAACAGATGCAGGCCCCCTCCTTCGTACCAATCCCACCCACCGCTGCTGGTGCTAAGGTGGACATCTCCGTAGATATGATCGCCCCAGCCACCATTGGGAACTACAGTGCTGCCTGGTCTGTCTGTCAGGGGGACAACTGCTTTTCCAAGATACTGTTGGCGAACTCGAGGCCCCTTTGTCGTGGGGCAGGTCCGCCTGGTACGCCGGCGGCATTTTTGCACTGTGGCCCTGCCCCACGTGGGTTCCGGCCTAAGCGCAGGCCCTTGTTTCTAGCCTGCTAACCCCAACCCCGTGCGCCGAGCTTGAGGGCGTATCCCCGCCAACCAACGCGCCGCCCGCCGCAGGTTGACCGCCACGCCCACGAACAAGGCGCGCAAGTTGTTCTTCGCTCGCCCAATGTAGCGGTTGATGCGTATCCCTTGACCCCGCACGAGTGACGACAAACACCCCTCTACGCCACCCCGATGCTGGCGGTAACGTTCTTTGAAGTCTTCGGTCTGTTGGCGCGCTCGCGCGGCCTGCAAAGCCGCGTAGTGGGGCCCGAGGGTGATCGTCCGCCCCCCCTGCCCCATACAGCACCGCGCGCGCAACAGGCACGCGGCACAGATGTCCTGGTCGAACTTGAATTGCCACCCGCCGCCCGTTGTTTGACTCCGCTTGGTCGTGGAGTGGCCTCCCGGACAAGTCGCGCGGCCTTGCTCCAGATCCACTCTGAACTGGTCGAGGGTGATGCCATCTGGCAAGCGGGCCTGCGGCGAGTTGTCGCCCGGCGCTGGCCCCACCAAGTCTTCTCCGAGGTTGGCGCTGGCTACCAGGGTCGCGCCGCTCACATAGCCCTGGTCGGCCATCCGTTCTCCTGGCAACACGTCGCGCTCAACCTGTCGGCTTTGAATCTCGCCCAGCGCTTGCTGATCACTTTCCACGCTGCTGGTGAGCGCGATGTCGGTGATCAAGTGCGGCTGCTCCTCGTCATCCGTCTCCGTGACTTGCAGCTTGTCCCCGATCCATTCCTGGTCATGTTTCTTGCTGTAGCGCGCTTCAGGATCGTGGGGACTCTGGATGCGCGTCTCCCCATCATACGGTCCCGGCGCGCGGAAGACCACCTCTCGCTCGCGCACTTCGTATTGTTGTTCCCACACCGTACCTAAAACCTGAACCTCCGGCAAGCGCATCAGACCAGGCGGCGTGGTCGGCGCCGCCAGCCGCTCCAGTAACCATTGCCCATCGCGCCCCGTCTCGTTCTGCAGCATCGTTCGCTCACTGTCACTCAGCCGTTCCGCCACGCAGCGCTCGCCATAGCGCTCTTCCCAACTCGGCGGCACGGTCGCGCGCGTCCACTCCGGATCGACTGCCAGCAAGGCGTGCAACGCGACTCGCAACGTCTCCACCACCAGTTCTAGCCGGTTCAACTGCCGCACGCGCGTCAAAACCGCCAGACTGTCCGTCCGCTGCCGACCGCGTCGTTTCAACAAACCCAATGCCTGCAAGTCCCCTAACAGCGCCTCGAACACGCGCCCCTCGGCCTGGTGATTCACCAAGCGCGCCCGGTATTCGCTCAAGACGCTGAAGTTGAAGCCCGCATCATCCAGTGGCAAGTGCAATGCGTACTTCCAATCCAACCGCATCCGTACCGCCTCCGCTGCTGCGCGATCCGCTAGGTCTTCCATGTACTGGAACGCGGTCACAAATGCCAGGTCTACCGGCGACAGCCCTGGTTGCCCTTCCACCGGGTACAAGTCGGCATAGTCTTCATCTCGGTACTTGGCATATAACTGCTCCCCAACTAACCGATAGGGACTGTCGGACGCCAACAGTTGGCTCCCAATTCGAGCCGTTTCTTCTGGCATTTCACGCGGCGGTTGCGGTTTCAGCGACATCGGGCCTCCACTATTGCACAAACTTAGATTCCGACGGCCTGATTATCCCACAATTGCCCCAGGTTCGCCAACAGTATCCTTGAAGGGTGGATTCATCAGGATCACGTCGTACTCCCGCTCCTCGGTAAAGTCCTTGGAGAGCGTGTCCATGTAATAGAAGCGGGGGTACTCGATGCCGTGCAGCATCAGGTTCATCGAACCGATGCGCAGCATGGTCATCCCCGAGTCGTTGTCGTAGCCGCGCAAGGCTTCCTCTTGCAGGAACCTGCGCTGCTCGTCGGTCAGCAGGTCCCCCACCAGGTTGTGGGGCCAGCCCTCTTCGTCGTACTCCAGGATGCCGGGGGTCGTGTGCCGTTCCAGGATGTGCTGGTAAGCGTTGACCAGGAAGCCGCAGGTTCCCGCCGCCAGGTCCCCGATGCGCTCGCCGGGCCGGGGGTCCACCATCTGCACCATCATGCGGATGACGTGGCGCGGGGTGCGGAACTGGCCACTGCGCCCGGCGATGGTCAATTTGCTCAACAGGTACTCGAACAGATCCCCCTGCACGTCCTGGTTCTGGGCCGAGATCTGCATGCGGTCAATGGCCTGGCAGGCTTCGATCAGCAGGCTGGGCCGGTTGATCTTGAACTCGGCGTTCTTCATGTGGCGCTCGAAAGAGCTGCCCTCCTTACCCATCTCCTTGAACCAGGGGAAAACCTCCTCCCGCACGTGCCTGAGCGCCTCCTCGGCCTGGAAGTGCATCCAGTGGCCCCAGCGCATCTCCAATGGGACGCGGGGCAGATACAGTTCGCCGCGGCGCTGGGCCTGGCGCTCGCGCTGGTTTTCGACGTCGTCCAACCGCTTGAGAAAGATCAGGTAGGAGAGTTGCTCGATGGCGTCGAGCGGGTTGGAGAGCCCGCCCGTCCATAGTTTATCCCACAATTGGTCTACCTGGGAGCGGAGTTTGGGGTCGGTGAGCATCACACCTCGCTACAGGAGAATCAACGAGCGCAGCGGTTCAATTCTTCCACCAACTGGTGGTCTCCCAATCCGACCACATCCAGGTCCACCACTTCGGTGTTGACGCGAAAACGCCGGAAATAGTTCGGTTCGGTTCTGCTCCCCTCGCACACGATCAGAAACCGAGGCCGCGGAGGGCGCGTGTTGACTTGGCGGCGTCCCAGTGGTCGGCCCTTGTCCGGCAAGCGCTTACGCCCGCTCGGTTTCGGTTTCCTTGCCATCGGGATGCTCCTCGAACAGGCTGCGCAATCCGCCAATGAACGGAATGGCCCCGTACTTGCCTGCGATATAGTCTTTATCGAATGAGGCGTCGTTGCGCACCCGCAACTCGGCCAGCGAATACAGGTCGGTCGCGCCGTATTGATCTTTCTCGGTGAACCAGATTTGGTCGCGGCGGAAAAAGCGATGGCTGAGCAAACTGGCATCGTGAGTGGCAAAGACGAGTTGGGCGTTGCGCGGGTTCGTCTGCGGCGAGTTGAACAACTGGATCACCGCGCGCGTGATGAAGGGGTGCAACCGCGCTTCCATCTCGTCAATGGCCAGCAATTTGCCCCCTTCCAGGGTATCCAGCAGCCGGCCGGACAGGTTGAAGATTTTCTGCGTCCCCTGCGATTCCTGATTCTTCATATCGAACGTTTCCAAACCCGTCACACTATGTTCTGAGTTGAAGACCTGGTGCGTGGTCTTTGGCCGGCTCACTAGAAGCTCTTCCTCGCTTCTCTTCTGTCTCTTCGCCAACCGCGCCAATAAAAGTTGTACCTCTTCAGGAATTGGAGCTTCTGCAAGAGGCAGTCTCTCAATGTGAATATCCGCAATCCCCAGATCCGCCTCGTGCACGAAGGCAAGCACGCGCTGCCGGAATAGTTCATCTGTTTCAAAACGTCTCAGTGTGAACCCTGCATACGAGACATCATCCAAGCCGGAAACGATGTTAAAGTCCTTCCTAAACCATCCTAGAAGGGTCATTGCCAGCCGGACGTTGAACTGCGCGGCAACGGAAAGGAACAGGGCATTGCTGCGAGTGCGTTCCGTCAGCCCGTGTCCTGGCTTGAACACGCTCGAAATCTCGTACTGCGCTCCTTCGCGGATGAACAGGCGAGTTTCGCGCTGCCCTGTGTGGTACAGCCACTCGGCGCGTACCTCTTCCTCGTCTACCTCGAAGCCATACCGGTAGCGTCGGCCATCCAGATAAAAGGTCATCTGAAAGTACGACGGTTTGTCTCGTGCATCCGTGCTCAAACGAAAGCGTTCCACGCCGGTTGG
>DATKWP010000343.1:0-2575 GCA_035529535.1 Anaerolineae bacterium
GTCGTCTAAAGCAGACAGGGGGATCGGCTGGCGACAGGTGCTGAGGTTCGCCGTCTTCATATTTCTGCTGCCGGCGGCGGCCTTGTTCGTCTCCTCTGGGCGCCTGGACTGGGGGATGGCGTGGGCCTTCGCCGGCCTGACGGTTTTCTTCACCGTCGTCAGCCGGCTCCTCGCCTTGAAGAAGAACCCGGACTTGCTGGTGGAACGCGCCCGCTCTCTGGATACGGAGGACGCCGCCCGTTGGGACAGGGCACTCTTCCCGTTCGTGGCTATGGTCGGCCCACTGGTCACGCTGGTCGTGGCCGGGCTGGACCGGCGCTTCGGCTGGTCACCCCGGCTTGCGCTCCCCCTTCAGTGGGCCGCGCTGGCCGTGGTGGCGCTGGCATACTGCCTGGCCACCTGGGCCATGGCCGTGAACCGGTTCTTCTCGGCCGTGGTACGCATCCAGAAAGACCGGGGGCACACCGTCGTGAACTCCGGGCCCTACCGGGTCGTGCGCCATCCGGCCTACGCCGCCGGGTTGGGTTCTCAACTGGCAGCGCCGTTGATGTTGGGTTCGTGGTGGGCGCTCGTCCCGGCCGTGCTGACGGCGGCCCTGGTGGTCGTCCGCACTGCCCTCGAAGATAGGACGCTGTTAGAAGAACTCGACGGCTACGTAGACTATGCCCGCCAGGTGCGCTATCGCCTGGTGCCGGGCCTCTGGTAGTAGAGTGTCATGGGAGAGGATGGAATGATCATACTCGAACTGCTGTTGATCCTGCTCGGCATCATCGCTGGACTGCTGTTCATCTGGCTGTTCCCGCTCAAGCTGCTGTCCAGGCTGGCGGCCCGCTTCGGCCACTCGGCCCCCTGCCCATCAGCGCTGGCCTGGCTGGTGGACAACCCCATCCGCCGTGGCACCATGGGCGCGATCCTCGACCGGGTCGGCATCCAACCCGGCGAGCGCGTGCTGGATCTCGGCCCCGGGCCGGGCCTCTTTACGCTGGACGCAGCGCGGCGGGCTGGGCCGGCAGGGCGGGTCATCGCCGTGGACATTCAGCCCCACATGATCGCCCAGGTGGAGGAACGAGTGCGGGAGGCAGGGCTCGCCAACGTCGAGGCGCGCGTGGCCGATGCTTACCACCTGCCACTCGACGACGCCAGCGTGCAGCGTGCCTTCCTGGTCACAGTGTTGCCCGAGATCCCCGACCAGGCCCGTGCGCTGGCCGAATTGCATCGCGTATTACAGCCGGGCGGGCGGCTCTCGATCACCGAAGAGTTCTACGATCCTGACTATCCGTTCGCGTTCGAGACCATCCGGCGGGTGGAGAGGGCGGGGTTTGACCTGGAGCGGCGCTTTGGCAACTGGTGGCTCTACACGCTCAACTTCCGCAAGGGGTCAGGCACATGATCTTAAAAAACCTGGCTCGGCGTAAAGGAAGGACGATCCTGACGGTCGTGGGCATCGGCGTCGGTGCGGCGGCCATCGTTGCGCTCGGGGCGGTGGCGGCAGGGATGCGCGCGGGCTACACCGAGATGGCGCAGGGTAGCAAGGCCGACCTGATCCTCACCCAGGCCGGCGCGCTGGACGTTACCATGGGGAACGTGGATGAGACCGTCGCCGGCCAACTGCGCGCCTGGCCTGAGGTGGCCGACGTGGACGGCATGCTCATCGGCAACGTCCAGGCCGAAGGGTCTTCGTACTTCTTTCTGTTCGGCTACGACCCACAGGGATTTGCCATCCCCCATTTCCGTATCGTCGAGGGGCAGGCGCTAAAGGACGTCCGCGGCGTGCGCGGGAAGCCGCTCATTCTGGGACGTGAAGTAGCCGAAAGCCAGCATAAGGCCGTGGGCGATACGTTCCGCATCACCGGCGGGATTTTCCGCATCATCGGCATCTACGAAACGGGGGACGCCTTTGAGGAAAGCGGCGCGGTCATTCCACTGGCGGAGGCGCAGGACCTGCTGTTGCAGCCGCAGCGCGTTTCCTTGCTCTACGTCCGGCTGCGCGACCCAGCCGCTGAGTCCCGGCTGCGCGCGCGCGTGGAACGCAGCCTGCCCGACCTGGCGCTCTCGACCATGTCCGAGTTCGCCAACCGGCAACAGATGATTTCGCTCATCGAAGGGTTTACCTGGGGCGTCGCGGCCCTGGCGGTGCTCATCGGTGGGATCGGGATGACGAATACGTTAGTTATGTCGGTCTTTGAGCGCACGCGGGAGATCGGTCTCCTGCGGGCCACCGGCTGGCGGCGCGGCCAGGTGCTGCGCCTGATTCTGGGCGAGTCGCTGGCACTCTCGTGCCTGGGTGGACTGGTAGGTCTGGCCCTGGGGGTCGTGGCAGCCCTGTTGGTAAGTGGTTCCCTGAGCTACGTCGGTGCGCTGGGGGTCCGGTTTTCCCCGGCCCTCTTTGCCCGCGCCCTTGGCACGGTCCTGGTGCTGGGGCTGGTGGGTGGGGCCTACCCGGCCTGGTGGGCCAGCCGTCTCTTGCCCCTGGAAGCGCTACAGTACGAGGGCGGCGCAGGATCAAGGACCAGGGGACAGGGACTAGGGATCAGGAGATTCCTCGCTTCGCTCGGAATGACAGCTCCCTGGTCAC
>DATKWP010000344.1:0-5341 GCA_035529535.1 Anaerolineae bacterium
TTTGTCAACTATTATGGGGAAGGTGGAAACACAACGAGGCTGGCATCTGAGAATGCCAGCCTCATCACGTGTGGTGGAGATGGCGGGAATCGAACCCGCGTCCGAGAAATTCGATCAAAGATATCTACAAGCGTAGCCGGCCGTTACTTCTCGTCCGGGGAGTCGCCGCCGACCACGCTACACCCGGAACCAGCCGATGGGAGCCGAAACTCCCGCTTGAGCACTCTTATCGGCATCAGAGCGCCGCACACCGGCTCCTTGACGTCCGGCCCCCGGCCCGCCGGTGCGAGGTCGGGGCGGACGTGACCGACTTGATGCGGTCAGTTTGTCCTTAAGCCGTCAGGCTAGGCTACCATCGGGGCAGCCGCCATGGCGACCTGAGGGACAGGGATCCAAGTGTTGTTGGCACTTTGGAAAGTGTGCTCCGTTGTTAACGGGGGCAGAGCGCCCCGGCTTGCAATCCGTGACCAGCCTTTCCCGTCGAAGCCTGTCATCCCCACGGTAGTCAAATTATATCACACTTGTGTTCCATTGACAAGGCGAAAGCGACCGCAAACGCACGCAACTACGCAATGCACGCAAGTGCGCACGCACGCAGGTACGCGCAGATTAAGACGCTCGCAGCCCCGTCTCGGGGCGTCTCAGTCGGCCCTCATTTCGGGATGTCTCTTCCCCTCTGCTCTTCTGCTCTTTTGCTCCTCTGCTCCTCTGCTCTCAGGACTAGCTGCGGCGGCGCAAGAAGGCCGGGATCTCCAGGTCGTCTTTGTCGTACACCGGCACCTGGAACTCCACCGACTCGCTGGCCGTGGCCCGCGCCGCGCGCGGACGGACTTCTGTCCCATCGAAGCCGGTAGCGATGACGGTGACGCGGACCTCGTCGCCGATGTTCTCGTCAATGACCGCCCCGAAGATGAGGTTCACGTTGGGATGGGCGGTCTGCTTGATGATCGAAGCGGCCTCGTTGACCTCGAACAGGCTCAGGTTTGGCCCGCCGGTGATGTTGAAGAGAATACCGCGAGCGCCGTCAATGGTGATGTCCAGCAAGCGGCTGGAGATGGCCTGTTGCGCAGCCTCGACTGCCCGGTTCTCGCCGTTGGCCCGCCCCACGGCCATCAGCGCCGCGCCTCCCTCGGACATGATCGTCCGCACGTCGGCAAAGTCGAGGTTGATCAGGCCGGGCACCGTGATCAGTTCCGAGATGCCCTGGATGCCCTGGCGCAGCACGTCATCGGCCAGTGTGAACGCGGCCTGCAAGGTGACCCGCTTGTCGGTGATCTCCAACAGCCGGTCGTTCGGAATCACGATGAGGGTGTCCACGGCTTCCTTGAGTTGCTCGATCCCGGTCCGCGCATTGTCCGAGCGGACCGATCCCTCCCAACCGAAGGGCCGGGTGACGACGCCGATGGTCAATGCCCCGCCCTCGCGGGCGATGCGCGCGACGACGGGCGCAGCCCCGGTCCCTGTCCCGCCGCCCATGCCGGCGGCGATGAACACCATGTCGGAGCCTTGCAGCACTTCGTCCAGTTCGTCGGTTGACTCTTCGGCCGCCTTGCGACCCAGTTCCGCGTTACCCCCGACGCCCAGCCCGCGCGTCAGTTTGTCTCCAATGCGCACACGCTTGGGCGCATTGGAGAGCATGAGCGCCTGGGCATCGGTGTTGATCGAGATGAAGTCAACGCCACTCAGCCCTTCCGCAATCATCCGATTGACGGCATTGCTGCCGCCACCTCCCACACCGACCACACGGATCTGAGCGAAGCCTTCTGTTTGAGATGGTTTGGTCATTTCTGTCCTCCTGTGAAATAAAGCGTAATGCGTAATCCGTAAGGCGTAAGGCGTAAGGCGTAGGGTCAGCCGGGTAGAAAGACCCGTAGCCAGTTGAGAAAGCGCTTGCCAAGACCTGCATCAGGCTTGTGGAACTGGGGCCGGGTATCTACGGTCATGCCCCACCCCATCAGCCCTACACTCACGGCATACGCAGGGCCGGAGATCTGATCTACCAGGCCACGCAGCGCCGGCGCGGTTCCCACGCGCACCGGCAGCCCCAAGATGTCCCGCCCTAATTCCTGCAAGCCTGCCAGTTGCGCTGCGCCACCGCACAGCACAACTCCGGCGGGCAAGAGTCCATCGTATCCTGAGCGTTTGATCTCCTGCTGGACCATCAGGAGCATCTCCTCCGCCCGGGCTTCGATGATTTCAGCCAGTTTCCAGCGCGGCACCACCTGGGGCGGTCCCCCGCCGAATGATGCCACGGTGAACCGCTCTTCGGGCGGCACCTGGGCCGCGCGGGCGTGGCCGTGCTGGGTCTTGACCTGCTCGGCGACCTCCGGGGGCAAGCGCAGGCCGATGGCGACGTCCCCGGTGACGTACTCGCCGCCGATGCCCAACGTGACCGTGTGCCACACCGTGCCATCAATAAAGATCGCCAGGTCGGTGGTACCCGCACCGAGGTCGGCCAGGACGACCCCCATTTCGCGCTCGGTGTCGGTCAGCACGGCGTCGCCAGCGGCAATGCCGGCCAGGACGAGTTCGTCCACCCCTACGCCGGCCCCCTCCACACACTTGACCAGGTTCTGGATCGAGGTGGTAGAGCCGATGACGATGTGAGCCTCGACCTCCAGCCGGAAGCCGTGCATGCCGATCGGGTCGCGCACGTCTTCCTGCCCGTCCACGACGTAGCCACGGGGGATGACGTGGACGACCTCCTGGTTATGAGACACGGCAATGGCGTGGGCGGCGTCCAGCACCCGGTCCACGTCCTCGGCCGTGATGCCCTGTTCGCGGTGGGAGATGCCCACCACCCCGCGGCTATTGAGGGACGAGACGTGCGTGCCGCTCAGCCCCACGTAAGCCCGCTCGACCTTGTAGCCCGAGGTACGCTCAGCCTTCTCTACGGAAGCCGCGATGGCAGCCGTGGCATCCGCCACGTTGACCACGACTCCCTTGCGAACACCCCGTGAGCGCACCAGGCCCACGCCGATGACGCAAACGTTCCCATCGTCGTCCACGTCGCCCACCAGGGTGCACACCTTGCTGCTACCCACGTCAATACCGACAATTGTTCGATCCACAGCGACCTCACCGTATACGTGAAACGTGAAACGTGAAACGTGAACTATAGGTTACCAATCGTTTGTCAGCGAGTAGTACGGCGCATCAGGGAAACGCACATCCACGAACCTGGGCGTCACCCCTCGCGCTTGCAGGTCGGCCGCCAGCCACTGCAACACTTGCAGCCGCCTGTCTATCCCTGGCCCCTGCCCCAAGATCACCCGCCAGCCCCGCTCATCGGTGAACGCCAGCCCCCGGCCTGGGACGTAGGTGAGCGTGGATGTCACGTTCGCTCCGGCCGCCCACAACTCGGCCAGGGCGACGCGCACACGCTCATCCAGCCGGCCGTCCTCCTGCCGGGGCAGTGAGCCGCGCACCAGCAAAGCCCCCCCTCCATCCCCCCCAGCGGGGGGGAGAAAAGAGGCTTCCCCCCCAGCGGGGGGGAGAGAAGAGGCATCACCTCCGCTGGGGGAGAGAGAAGGAGAGGGAGAAAAGATGACCCCCTCGGCGTCAATCCACCACACCTGGCCGTTTTCGTCCCACATCAACTGGGGCTGCCGCTCCACGACGGCAATCTTGCACCGGGCCGGCAGGTGACAGGCCACGCGGGCACTTGCCAGGTCGGGCAGGGCGGCCAGGATACGCGCCTCGACCTCAGCAGGACGCACCCACAGGATGTGAAGCCCCGGCAGGCCGCTGGCCCGGAAAATCTCGTCGGGTGAACTCCGGACGGCCCCCTGCACGTCGGCGTGATAGACGTAAAAGCGCTCGTCGAGCGCCAGCCACAATGCTCCGACGGCGACCAGGGCCAGCACTAGCAGCAGCGAGTTGCGCAGGCGATACCACTGCACAGGCAACGACGCCGGCGCCGGCCTCGTACGCGCCCGGCCCAGCACCATGGCGCCTGCCGCTTCATATCGTTGTCGTTTGCTCTGCCGATACTTGCGAGATTTCATAGATTCTTCGCTGCGCTCTACACAGATTCTTCGCTGCGCTCAGAATGACAGCCCAGGTCATTGGGCGCTCAAGCGCCTACTACGAACCAAGTTGGTAGGAAGTCTCCGAGCGCTCTTTGTCCTGATGCCGCTCGAGCGCCAACCCAATCAGCCGGTCAATCAGTTCCGCATACGGGATCCCAGTGGCCTCCCACAACTTGGGATACATGCTGATGGCGGTAAAACCTGGGATCGTGTTGAGTTCGTTGACGTACAATGCCCCGGCCTGGCCGGAGAGCAAAAAGTCGGCTCGCGCCATCCCGGCGCAATCAATCGCCCGGTAAGCCCGTACGGCCAGGTCACGCACGTGGGCCGTCTGCTCTGGAGAGAGCGGTGCCGGGATGAGCAGTCTCGACGCATCCTCCCCGCGGTCAATGTACTTGGCCTCGTAACTGTAGAACTCGCGGCTGGGGATGACTTCGCCGGGTAGCGAGGCGATCGGGTCATCGTTGCCCAGCACGCTCACCTCGATCTCGCGCGCGCCAGGGACGGCCACCTCGACCAGCAGTTTGCGGTCGTAGCGGGCCGCCTCGGCCAGGCCACGGGCCAACCCATCCCGGTCGTGGCACTTGCTGATGCCGACGCTGGAGCCCAGGTTGGCCGGCTTGGTGAAGAGCGGGTAGCCCAGCCGCTGCTCGACCTGGTCCATCAGGCCGGCGGGGTCCGCGTCCCACTCTTTGCGCTTGAACACGAGGTAATCCACGATGGGCAGGCCGTGGGCGCGACATACGTCCTTGAAGATGGCCTTGTCCATCCCCAGTGCGGAGGAGGTCACCCCGGCGCCGACGTAGGGGATACCGGCCAGTTCCAGCAGCCCCTGCAACGTGCCGTCCTCGCCGTAGGGTCCGTGCAGGACCGGGAAGATGACGTCGAGTTCGGTCAGCCGCGTCGCTTCGATGGCCCGCTCGGTGTCTTGGAGCCGCATCAGGCTATGCTGGGAAGGGTCTCCCAGGAGCGCCGCCGGGCGGCTGGCGTCCACGTCCCCTGCTTCCAACGCTTTCATGGGGTCGCCCGAGGCGATCCAGCGGCCCTCGTGGGTGATGCCGATCGGCACGATCTCGTACTTTTGCTTGTCCATGGCGTCCATCACCGAACGGGCAGAGGCCAGCGAGACCTCGTGTTCCCCCGAACGGCCACCGAAGATGACGCCTACGCGGACCTTACGCGCCATTCCCCCACCCCTCTCCCACTAACTCAATCTCCAACTCCAATTCCACGCCAAACTGCCGCCGCACCTCTGACCGGGCGTACTCGACGAGCGCCAGGACGTCGGCGGCGGTGGCGGTGCCGGTGTT
>DATKWP010000345.1:0-3800 GCA_035529535.1 Anaerolineae bacterium
GGCCAGTGCTCCCAGTAGCGCGCTCAACTCCAGCCCCAGTTTGTGCCCCTTGCGATCGCCCAGCATGCCAAACAGCGGGTTGCATAATGCCTGGCCGATGAGCATGCTGGCGGTGAAGGTGCCGGCCTGGCTGTCGGGCAACTGCCAGCGCTGTACGGCGTAGACGGCCAGAAAGCCGACTGCCATCCCGCCTGTGGCCACGACGATCCGGCTGAGCAAGTAGCGGCGAAAGTTGGCGTCAGCACGCACGATGGACGGCAGGCGGCGCCAGTACTCCCGCTGCGAGACGGAGGGCTTGAGGCTGGCCTGGGCTGGCTCGCGGGTGAGGGATAGAAAGACCCAGGAGACGAAGACCAGGACGGCAGCGGCTGCAAAGCACAGCACGTAGCCATAAGGAAAGGTGTAGCGATCCAGGAGCCACGTGGCGACCGCTGCCCCCAGGACCCCGGTCCCTGTCCCGGCAAAGTTGGTGAGACCAATCAGCCTCCCTCGCCGGTCGCGCGGGATGACCTTGGCGATCATGTCTTGCCAGGAGACAGCGACCGCGCCCGCGCCGATCACGTGCCAGGCGAAGAGCACGAAGAACAGGACGAGGGCCAGCGCAGGGGCGCGGGTGGAAAGCCAGGCCGCGGGCACCATCAGTAACAGGGGCAACCGTTCCGTGAACAGGCCGACGTTCACGACCCCCACTTTCTTGCGTGGCAGCCGTTCGACCCAGTTGGAGGTGAACAGTTGGGGTAGAAGGTAGCCCATGGAGGCCAGCATCGAGAGCAACCCGAGCGCCATCTTGCTGTCGGTAAAGTGGCTTACGTACAGCGGCAGGATGGTGCTCGAGGCGACGAAACTCATGCCGAGCCAGAAGAAGGTGCCGTCCAGCCAGTTGACCACGGCGTTGTGCCGGAAGTGGCGCGCTATTTCCTGCTCGAACTGGGGGTCAGTCGTCATCGAGGCCTCCATACGCCACGTCCTAACGCGGCCAGCACTGCCAGCGTCACCGCCAGCAGCCCCAGGCCCGCCCACAGCACCCAGTGGCTCCGCGGTGCAGGCTCCAGGACGAAGAGGGTGACCGAGTAGGGGGGGAAAGTATATGGGAACGTCTCCGCTACGGCGATGGCGGGCAACTCGGCGCCCATGTGCTGCCCATCCTGCAGCCAGACCTGGGCCTGCCCGGCGGGCTGGAAGCCTTCGACGGTCAGCGTCGCCTCCCGCGCCAGGGTGGGGTCCTTGTTCACGACGAGGATGGCCAGCCGGCGATCGTCGCGCAGGCTGGCAAAGGTGGGCAGCAGTAGTTCGTCGGAGGACTCGACAGCCACCTGCGTGGTGCCCCACCGCGTGTAGAGCCGGTAGACGCCGTAGACCGGGCGCGGGTCCTCCAGGTTGCCGATGAGGCCCTGCCAGGTGGTGCCCTGGAGCGCGAAGTGGGCGGCCATTTCGACCCCCAGGTTGGCCATGCGGCCTACGACCTCGGCGTTCCACAGTGCGCCCACCTGGCTGCCCAGGTGGCGAGAGACGCTGCTGGCCCAGGAGACGTTGTACTCGGAGAGGAACAGCGGTGGCAGCGGGCGCTGATAGCCGCGGGGGTTGACTGCCGGGTCGCGCCACCAGGCCCGTAAGGCAAGCACCTGCTCCTCGATTTGGGCCGGCGTGGCGAGCACCTGGGCGTCGCTCATTTCGTTGCCGTGGGGGTACCAGTGCCAACTGATGACGTCCACGACGTCGCCGTTGGCGGCGAGAAAGGCCGGCATCCATTCCCGCCATCCGCCAGTGACGGCCGGGCCGACGACGAGGATGTCGGGATCCACCGCTTTCATGGCCGTGGCGAATTCGCGGAAGCGGGCGTTGTACCAGTCCACGTCGAATACGGGGTCGCCAGAGCGGTGAAACCGGTTCAGGTACAGGTCTGGCTCGTTGCCCACCTCCCAGTAGCGGAAGCCGTAGTCGTGTTCGACGTTGCAGTAGCGCACCACCTCGGCCGCCTTCTCCGGCGTCCCGGCGCGCCACAGGCGGGCCTGGACGACCACCTCGGCCTTGAGCGCACGGGCCAGAGCGCCCAGGTCGTCCAGGTTGTTGGGGTAGAGATCGTGTTCGTCCCCCCAGTTGCCGGCAGGGAAGCGCAGGAGCGTCACGCCCACGTCCTGGTACTGGGCGACGTAGGTTTCCGTCGTGTGCATCCAGGGACCAAAGTTTTGGCCGAATAGGAGCGGGTTGACGGGAGCCAGTGTTTGGTCGGCGTGGACGACGATCTGGGCCGGGCTGGAATGGGTGAAGACGCGGTCCAGGCGTGGTCCGAGCAGGGCCAGCCCTGCCAGGATCAGGCCACTGAGGAGCAGGTGAGCCGTCGCCGGTGTTTTCATCGCTGGCATTTGCCTCAGGAGATGCTCCGCACGCGCACCTGGTGGACGTCCTGGCCGCTGCCGTGCCGGTAGACGAGCGTCTGGCTGGCCTGGTCCACCTCGTACGTCCCATCGGAGACCTCGACCGTGTAGCCGCGTGGGTACTGGTAGTTGGGCACGAAAATCTCCGTGGGAGCGCGGACGGCCGGATCGTGACGAAACTCGAACTCGAAGGTGCGCGTGGGCAGGTCGCGGACAGACCGAAAGTGCATGCGCAGCGGTTGGCCGGCCACCTTGCGGGCATACGGGCGCACGATCGCCTCCAGTCCGCGGCCGCCGGAGTGGACGTCGGACGGGTCTTTCTGCTGGTCACGGCTAAAGATCGAGAGGTCCTCATCGTTCCACTTGTCGCCGCGCTCGTTGGTGTTGTCGGCGGTATAGTTCCAGATGGTGCAGTGGAGCAGGTTGGCGTCCATGGCGGCGTAGTAGGCATTGAGGGCCTGGACCTGGCTCGAGAAATCGCCAGTGCGGTAGGCGAGTTTGTCGTCGAGGTCGAACGGAAGGCCGAACTCGCCGATGAGGGTGGGGAGGCCGCCCATGTGCTCGAGGCCGGCCTGCTGGATGGCGGCCAGTTGCGCCGCAAAGGCCTCCCGCACCGCTTCAGCCCCACTGACGAACTGGCGCGTAAAGATGTCAATCGTCATCTCGGGGTTGAAATGCTTGAAAATGAGCGTCATGCCATCGTACCAGTGGCCCGCGTTGACTGCGTTCGGTGGGTCGTCGCGGATGAGTACATCCGGCCCCCAGTGGGGATGCTGGCCGCCAGGAATGCCTTCCAGGAACAGGATCGCCTGTGGGTGAATGGAGCGGATCTCGGCGATGAAGCGCCTGATGAAGGGCTTGAGGTAGTCGTTCGCGAAATCCACCTTGCGCCCGCCCACCTGGGCAAAGTGGCCTGGACGCAGCAGGCGGGGCTCCCCTCCTTCGTCGGTCCACAGGCCGTTCTGCTTCCAGACGCACTCGTACCCTTCTTTCCAGAGGGAGACGCCGTCTGGGTTGAGGGTGACCGTCCTGGCCTGTTGGGGGCTGCCGAAGCCCATCTCCCAGATGCCCACTTCCTGGGGAACCCCGGCCCCCAGCAGCATGGCCTGGAACGGGGTCGGCATGGCCCCGGCGAGCAGGAGCCCCTGAGGTACGGCTGTCAGGTCCTCGAAGCCGATAAAGCCACTGCTGGGCTCGTTGAGGCTATCGTAGCCCACGACGTTGGGCAGACTCTTGAGCCGCAGCGCCACTTGCTTGACGGCGCCAATGTAGTGACTTTGGAGGTACTCCTGCACCGGAACCCCGTCTATCCTGGTCTGGGGGGCCAGGTCGTTCCCGGCGAAAAAGAGGGTGAACATGGTCGCAGCCCCCAGTTTGTCGTAGTTGGTGGGCCAGATCATGCGCGGGAACGGGTCGCCGTGGATG
>DATKWP010000346.1:0-10549 GCA_035529535.1 Anaerolineae bacterium
AGGTGCCTCCTGTACAGCGCCTCCAGTTCCGCCACCTCCTCGATCGGCGTCGGAATTACCCGCGCGTCGTTGTCCAGCACCCGCTGCGCCAGCCGCCGGAACACCTCCGCCTCCGCCGAGTGAGGTGAATGCTCGAGCACCGTCTTCCCATCCACCTCGCAGGCCTGGACCACCGGGCTGCGGGGGATAAAATCCACCAGCCAGGTGCCCAGCATCTGGGCGAACTCGGTCAGGACGCTCTTCTCGAACGTCTCGTCGCTGGTGCTGTTGCAGATCACGCCGGCCAGCCCCGTTTGCCCCCGCCGCGCCAGCCTGCGCACCCCCTTGGCGATGTTGTTCGCCGCGTACAGGCTCATGAAAG
The DNA here is from genome assembly GCA_035529535.1 of Anaerolineae bacterium. Taxonomy (GTDB): domain Bacteria; phylum Chloroflexota; class Anaerolineae; order B4-G1; family B4-G1; genus DATKWP01. Next base: position 362 of record DATKWP010000346.1, read on the forward strand.
AACCGGAGCACAGGAGATAGATCTCCTCGGCGAAACCCTCGCGGATGGGCTGGGCAAAGCCGCCGCACACCACGTCGCCCAGGATGTCGTAGACCACCACCTCCACGCCGTAGGTGTCGAACACCTTGAGGTCCTTGAGGATCTGCAAGGCCGTCAGCACCCCACGCCCCGCGCAGCCGACTCCCGGCTCCGGCCCGCCCGACTCGACGCAATAGATGCCCCGGTCTCCCACAAAGACGATGTCTTCCAGCGTGATCGCGTTTTGATCGCGCCCCACACGCAATTGATCCCGCAGCGTCTCCAGCACGGTGGGGATCATGCGCCCCCTCGTCAGCGAGCGCGTCGAGTCCCGCTTGGGGTCACACCCCACCTGCATGACCTGCAGGCCGCGCTCGCGGAACGCCATGGATAGGTTGGAGGAAACGGTGCTCTTGCCGATGCCCCCCTTGCCGTATATCGCGATCTGTCGCATTCCGGATGCACTCCTTTACCCTCCCGCAGGTTCCCAACCTGCGGGAGGGTCAACAGTCACCACCGCGCGTAACTTCTCAGTATTATGCGGGAGGGTCAACAGTCACCACCGCGCCTTGTATCGCCGGTGTTTGGACCGGTAGCGGTCCAGCCAGTCGTTCTGGATGATCTCGATCAGGTTCAACATGCCGTTATAGCCCCAGTACGCCCGGTCCACCATGCGGAACCGCCACGTCGGGTTCACCACCTGCAGCACGAACGGGATGCCCAGTTCCTCGACCGCGTGGTGCTCGACGTTCGAGCCAAACACCATCTCCGGCCTGGTTTCGGCCAGGGCGGATCTGGCCTGGTACACGTCGGTGTTGTACACCACCTTTGGAGCGAGGCTCAACTCTGCCAGTTCGCGCTCCAATAACTCGCGCGTCCCCGCCTGCCCCGAGCGCAGGCAGACCAGGGTAGGGATGATCTCCAGGTCCTCGGTGAGGAACCGCACGAGTGGGATGCCGACCGTCGCGTCGGCCACGATCGCGGAGGGTGCCCGGTGCATCCCCGACTGCTCCAGCCACCTGCGCCGGCACGTCTCTACTACCACCTGCTCCCCCTGGGCCACGATGCGCTGGGCCTCTCGCTCGGCCCCCAGCCGCCTGCCCAGTTCCGCCAGCCAGGTGCGGGTGTTGGCGAACCCCACCGGCAGCGGCAGCCCCTGGCACCACGGTTCGATCCCGTAGCGCTCGGCCAGGACCTCCGCCCCCTGCTGCCCGGCGTCGTGGCTGAGCACGATACACCCTTCGGCCTGCGGCACCTTCTCAAAGTCGCTGAGCGGTGTGTCGTGGGTCAGCGTCGCCACCACTGTCCCCCCCATGTGGGCCAGCACCTCCTTGACCCACGCCAGGTCCCCCATCCAGGTCGGGTTGGCATTGGCGTGCGGGGCGATCAGGCATACCGAGCGTGGCACCTTGCCATCCCGGCCACGGCCGGCCCCATCGTCTGTGACCAGGTGCTTCAGAATGGTGTCCAGCGCGATGTCCGTACCCCGGTTCTGATCGCCGCGGAAGCCCGCGCACAGGATGGGCACGATCTGGAAATCCACCTGCGTGCTCATTTCCTCGCACACGGCCACGATGTCGTCCCCCACGATCTCGGGGCCACAGGCGGTGACTATGAACATGATGGGCACGTGCAGTTCGCGCGCTTCGAGGATCGTGCGCGCCAGCAACTCCTCTCCGCCGTGGACGATCTCGTCCTCGCACAGTTTGGTGCACAGGGTCAGCGTCTCGGTATAGTCCGCGTCCTGCCACCCGAACGCCGTTTCCACCAGTTGGTAGCACCCCTGCGGCGAATGGGACAGTACGCAGCAACCGCGCACCCCCAGTGCCGTCTGCGCCGCGCCGTACAGCGCACAGCGCATGTAGGGGTCGTGACACTTTTCCCCCGTGCCTCTATGATGTTCCGCTTCCATCATCGGCTCACTCCCCGTACAGCGCTTTTCTAAACAGGGTGGAGCGGGGCCGGCTGGCGTGCTCCAGGCCGGACTCCATCAACCGGGCCATGTTGCGGATGCCCTGGTAGCCGTACTGCGGGTAGCCGGTGATGGTAGTCATGTTCACCTGCGGGATGCCGGGCTGGCGGAGCGGGCTGCCGATGTAGATGGCGTTCGCGTATTCCGCCGCGATCATCTCCACGTCCCCTTGTGTGTCTGCGCTGGCGTTGAAACTCCCCAGTGCAAAGATGCCCTTGGTCAGGATCACCTCGGGGTTCTCCCCGCGCTCCAGCAGGAACTTGAGGCTGGGCTTGCGCTCCTTGACCGTGTAGGGGTGCAGGTTGATCACGATGGGGTGGGCACCGAACTCTTCCGCCATGCGCGCCAGCGAGAGCGCGCGGATCGGGCCGGGGTATTCCGAGATCTCGATCAGCGCGGTCTTACCCTCGAAGCAGCGCCGCAGCGTGTTCACTTCCTGGCTCACCGCGGCCGTCTCCCGCCGGATCAACTCGCGCGCCCTGTCTTCCAGCCCCAGCGGCACCGCCACTCCCATGATCCACTCCTCGGTCGCTTTGAGGCCGTATGGTTGGCCCGTGCGGGCGTAGGGAATGCCAAACCGCTCTTCCATCAGGTCGCCCAGTTTCTGGCCCCAGTCGTAACACCAGGAAGCGTTCAATTCCGCCGAAGGCGCCCGCCGGATCTCTTCCACCGTGCACCCGCCGCACAGGATGCCGTTGATCTTGACGCCGATGCCGGTCACCAGCCGCTCGATCTCGTTGAGGTCCTGGTCCCACTCGGTGTAGGTGGGGCCTTGCCGCGCGCCGATGACGTTGATCGTCTCCTTCATCACCTCCCCGCGCGGCTCCATCAGGTCCATGAGCACCTTAAAGGCGTCCTCGTACCCGCTGCGAAAGTCCCCCCCAAAGCCCTCGCTGCGGATGGCCAGCACCCGCGCCCCGGATGTACCCCCATCCGCCATCTCCTGGGCTGCCACCTGGGCCACCATCTCCACGTCGTCGCCCGTGATCCCGGAGCAGCAGCACGAGAGGATCACGATCAGTTCGGGATGGTAGCGGCGCTCGGCCTCCCTGACCGCTTCCAGCAACTTGCCCTCGCCGCCGTACACCACGTCCGCCTCGTTTTGGGCGGTGCAGGTGGTGGGTTCCAGGGGCACGCCGCGATAATCGCAACTGGTCATTTTGTAGGAACTGGCCACCGAATAGGTACATCCCTTCGGGCCGTGAATCACCGGCACCATATGGCGGATGCCGTTGAGCACCTGGAAGGCAGTCCAGAACTTGCATGGGGGCGCGTGCGAAGCCTGCAATTTCGGCACCATCTCCCCCCCCTCCACCTTCTCCAGCAATCCCTGCAATGTACCATGATAGGCAATGCGACTTTCATCCATCAAGGGACTCCTCCTGGTACGTGTTGTGAGCACGTGTTCCGTGTTCCGTGTTGCGTGACGGAACACGAAACACGCTTCACGTTTCACGTTTCACGCTTCACGTTTCACGTACGAAATGGAATTTGCACAAAGTGTAGAGAGTAGTATACTCACAGGGGAATCATATCACGGGGTCTATTTGCTGTCAACGTTGAGGCGGGTGAGCCATGCACGACGCAGTGACCGGCTTTCTGCGCTCATCTCACACCTGCCTGCTCCTCGTACATGCCGAGGTGCGCAGGCTGGAGGACGTGGCGGATGAACTGTCATCCGGCTACGGCTGGCCGCACCTGTCGGTGGGCCGGGCACTCAGCGCCGCGCTGCTGGCGGGGCCACCCGGACGCCGGCCCCACGAGGCCCGCCGCTGGACCAAGGCCCGCCTGGGCGAGATGGCCCCCGGCCCTGTACTGTGCACCGGGATAGACCTGCTGTTCGAGCCAGGGCTTGAGTTGGACCCACTGGGGTTGCTGTGCGATGCCGGGCGGCTGACCCGCCTGGTGGTGGCCTGGCCGGGGGACTACCAGGACGGCATATTGTCCTACGCCGTGCCCGCCCACGGCCATTACCGCACCTGGCGCAGGCCGGACGTGGCCATTGCGGTTGTAGCCAGTAGATGATGTTGGAGGAGTCGTCATGCGTTACCGCGACCTGGTCCAGTTCGACCCGATCGAGACCGTCATCCAACTGCGCGACGCCGACCGCGAGGAGGCCGCCCACCGCCTGGTCCAGACCTACGTCATCTCCGACCGCATGGCCGATCAACTGGCCAACGTCGTCATCCCCCAACTGCAGTTCCTCTCCCCGCGCGACAACAAGGGCGTGCTCATCGTCGGCAATTACGGCACGGGCAAGTCGCACCTGCTGGCGGTCGTTTCCGCCGTGGCCGAATACGCCAATCTCGCGTCCGCCCTCGACCAGCCCCAGGTGCAGGAGGCCGCCCAGGCCATCGCGGGCCGTTTCCACGTCCTGCGCACCGAGATCGGCGGCGTGACCGGCAGCCTGCGCGACATCCTGCTGAGAGAGCTCGAGTTCGCCCTCGAAGGTTGGGGCACCCCCTTCACCTTCCCGCCCGCCGACCAGGTGACCAACAACAAGGACGCCATCGTCGCCGCGCTGGCTGCCTTTCAGGAGCGCTATCCCGACCAGGGCCTCCTGCTGGTGGTGGACGAACTGCTGGACTATCTGCGCACGCGCGAGGAGCGCCAACTGATCCTCGACTTAGGGTTCTTGCGCGAACTGGGCGAGGTGGCGGCGCTGGCCCCCTTCCGCTTCCTGGGCGGCCTGCAGGAGACGCTCTTCGATAGCCCGCGCTTCGCCTTCGTGGCCGAGCAACTGCGCCGGGTGCGTGACCGCTTCGAGCAGGTGCGCATCGCCCGCGAGGACATCGCCTACGTCGTCTCCCATCGCCTCCTACGCAAGAGCGACGAGCAGGTCGCCCGCGTCACGGAGCACCTGCGCCAGTTTACCCACCTCTACGGCCCCTTGGCCGAGCGGCTGGACGAATTTGCCCACCTCTTCCCCATCCATCCCGCCTACGTCGAGACCTTCGAGCGCGTCTACGTCGTCGAAAAGCGGGAGGTGCTCAGGACCTTCAGCCTTGGCATGCAGGCCATGCTGGACCAGGAGGTGCCCGCCGACCGGCCCGGGTTGATCTCCTACGATCACTACTGGGACGTGCTACGCGGGAACCCCAGCATGCGCGGCCTCCCAGGCGTGGGCGAGGTCGTCGAGAAGAGCAACGTGCTGGAGGGGCGCATCCAGAACGCCTACACCCGCCCGCACCTCTTGCCGGTCGCCCTGCGCATCGTCCACGCCCTCAGCGTCCACCGCCTCACGACGAGCGACGTCTACGTGCCGCTGGGGGCGACGCCCGAAGAACTGCGCGACGACCTGTGCCTGTACGTGAAACTGCCCGAGCCCTCGGCCGGATTCCTGCTCGACCAGGTCCACGTGGCGCTGCGCGAAATCATGCGCACCGTCAGCGGCCAGTACATCTCCTACAACGAAGCGAACGGGCAATACTACCTGGACGTCAAGAAGGACATTGACTTTGACGCCAAGATCCGCGAGCGTGGTGACTTTCTGGACGAGGCTGGTTTAAACTTCTACTTCTTCGACGCGCTGCGCCAGGCGCTCAACCTGAGCGACACGACCTACGTCACCAACTACCGCATCTGGTTCTACGAGTTGCCGTGGCTCGAGCGCAAAGTGATGCGCCCTGGCTACGTCTTCTTCGGCACGCCCGACGAGCGCTCCACGGCCCAGCCGCCGCGCGATTTCTACGTCTACGTGCTGCCCCCTTTCCTGAACCGCCGCTGGCACGACGAGGAGCGGCCCGACGAGGTCATCTTGCAGTTGACCGGGCTGGACCAGCCCTTCGCTGACCTGGTGCGCCAGTACGCGGGCGCCCGCGCCATGGCCCACGAGGCGGCCAGCCACCGCGACATCTACGCCGCCAAGGCCGAAGAGTACCTGCGGCGGCTGCTGGGCTGGTTGCGCGAGCGGCTGGCCGACCACCTGCAGGTGACCTACCAGGGCGTGACCGACCCCGTGGAAGCCGTGCTGGCCCGCACTCGCTCGACCGCCAGCCAGACGATCGAGGAACTGGTGCGGCTGGTCGCCGCGCACCTGTTGGCGCCCGAGTTCGAGGAGCGCTATCCCGACTACCCCACCTTCCGCCGCCTGGCCCAGCCGGTCAGCGAGGCGGCCCGGCCGGTCAGCGCCATGGAGGCGGTGCGCTTCCTGGCCGGGCGGGGGCGCACCAACCTGGGTGTGGGTGTGCTCGAGGGGCTGGAACTGCTGGACGACGAGGGCACCGTCCGCCCCTACCAATCCCGCTACGCCCGCGGCTACCTGGACCTGCTGCAAAAGAAGCCCGAGGGCCAGGTGGTCAACCGGGGTGAACTGATCGAGCGGGTCGCCGGAGGTATCCAGCCCGTCGAAAAAGACATCCCCTTCCGGCTGGAGCCGGCGTGGGCGGCCGTCGTGCTGCTGGCGCTGGTCTACAACGGCGACGTCGTGCTCCACCTGGGCGGAAAGACCGAACTGGACGCCAGCACCATCGAGCAGGCGGCCACGCTGGCGATAGCGGACCTGGCCGACTTTCGCTTCTACAAGCGGCCGCGCACGCTGCCGCTCAACCTGTGGACGACCATCCTGGAGGGGCTGGGGCTATCGCCGGGGCTGGTGCGCGACGAAAACACGCGCGAGCGGGCGGTGCAAGAACTCCAGCGCGTCGTGGGGGAGGAACTGGAACGCACGGCCACCCTCCAGGGCCACCTGCAGCAGGGGGTGCAGTTGTGGAATACGCCGCTCTTTACCGACCGTTTCAGGCTCGAGGTGGAGGCAGGGACGGTGGTCGGCACCGACCTGCCCGCCGTCAGCCTCTCGCCGGCGGAACTCTTGCCCTCCCTGCGCGGGTACAAGCAATTCCTGGAGGAACTGAGCCGCTTCAACACGGTGGGCAAACTGCGCAACCTGCGCCTGGCGGCCGGCCAGGTGACGGATGCGTTCGGGGACCGGCAGGTCGTCCAGCGCGCGGAGCAATTGCTGGAACTGGTGGGCCGCTTGCAGCCGCTGACCGCCTACCTGGCCGAGGCGCAGGCCAACTTGCCCCCCGACCACCTCTGGTCGGAGCGGGCGGCGGCGGCCCGCCAGGCGCTCCTGGACGACGTGCGCCGCTTTGGCCGGGGCGAGCACCGGCGTGAACAGCCGGTGGTAGGCACTCCTGGTGCACCTTTCGCTGCGCCTCTGCGCGAACTGGAGGCGCTCAAGGCGGACTATGTGGCCGCCTACGCCGCGCTGCACCGCCAACTGGTGCTGGGGCCCCAGGCTGACGATCGCCGCCAGCGGCTGTATGGCGACCCGCGCCTGGCGGCGCTCAACGCGCTGGCCGAGGTCGAACTGCTCCCCCGCGCGGAGCTGGAGGCCTGGAAGGACGCCATCGCCGGCATCCAGCCATGCCGCGAATTCCACGAGGGGGTGCTGACCGACACGCCGACCTGCCCCTTCTGCCACCTGCGGCCGGCCCAACACCGCTACGTCGGGGGGGCTGAGCAATTGCTGACCCAGTTGGACGTGCGGCTGGACGGCCTCCTGGCCCGCTGGCGGCAGGCCCTGCGCGCCAACCTGACCAGCGAGACCGCCCGTCACAGCCTGCAGGCCATGGCGCCGGCCGAGCGCCGCCCCGTCGAGCAGTTCCTCGACCAGCGCGACGACGATTCCCACGTGCCCGAGGGCTTCGTGGAGGCAGCCACCCGGGCGCTGCGTGGCATCGAGGCGGCCACTTTACCGGTGGACGAGTTGTTGGAGGCGCTCAGGGAGGGGGGCCTGCCCTGCGCCGTCGAGGAGTTGCAGCGCCGCTTCGCCGACTTCCTCAGCCGCCACATGCGCGGCCACGACGCGCGCAATACCCGGTTGACGCTGGACCGGTAGAGTGTACGAATCTGCGAATGTACGAATGACCAACACGAATCGGGTGGATACGTAAAGATGCTGCCCCAGCAACTCAAGAAGGCACTGCGCCTGAAGCGGCGCGAGGAGACCTGGTTCGCCAGCCGGCGGCGCGCCCACGCATGGATTGCCCCCCAAGAGGGGCGTCCATATCGTCCTTACACCATCCTGACGGTGGAGGCAAAACGGGGCAGGATCCGGCGCGTCGAAGTGAAGGGCGATTCGGCGACTTCAGAGGACGTCTTGCTCTCCCTGCTCGGCGCGATGAACTGCCCGATACCAGGCTCCGGCGGACGCTATCGGCCGGCGCGCATCGTGTTGGACGATCATGCCCTGGTCGAGGCGCTGACGCCCGCATTGGCGCAGGTCGAGGTGCGCTGTGACTATCAGGCCACGCTCCCCCTCGTGGACGATGCTTTGCACGAGATGGCCGTACGGAGGTATAAGCGGGAACTGATCCCGGGGCTGCTGAGTGTGCGGGGGGCGACTGTCCCCCTGATTGGGGAACTCTTCGCGGCCGCCGCCGAGTTCTATCGCCAGGCCCCCTGGGAGCGGCTGGACAACAAATCGCCGATTAAAGTGCGCTACCCATCTACCGGCCGGGCGCGCTATGCGCTGGTGCTGGGCAGCGGCCGGGAGACGTTCGGTCTGTCGCTGTACGAGTCCCTCGAGGACATATATCTGGTCTATTCCGGGATCGGTGTGGAGGAAATCGCGGAGCGGATTTCGTATTTCAGCCTGATCTTTGAAGAACCGACGGCGATGTCTTTTTACGATCTGGACGCAATCGAAAGGTACGACTGGCCGGTGGTGGCAGAGTCGGCCTACCCCATAGCGCTCAAATTCATTCCGGGCGGCGACGAAACGCTGGTCCCCAACGCCGCCGAGTTGGCCTGGCTGGCGGCAGCGCTGCGCACCATTCCCGATTTCATCGTCCAGCACGTATACGCCGGTCGGCCGTCTCCTCGCCCGGCCAAAGCAACCTACCCACTGCCCGGCGTCCACGGCGGCCAACAGATCGCCCTGCGTTATGACGGTGACCTGTGGGAACTGAGAGAGGCTGCCCGCGAAGAATCGGCGGACGACTGGGCGCCGGCGGAGTTGGAAGCCTTTATCAGGGACTGGTATTGGGACCCCCCTTCGCGCGAATTCGCCCGCCAGGTTGGCCGGTTCCTGTTCGAGTTCCTGGACGATGTGGCTGCGGAGGGCCTCGCGGACCAGACGATCCGCAAGCACGCCAACAACTGCTGGCTGATCGGCAAGTTCACGTGTGACTATGGGGACTATGAGACCTTCTCGCCCAAGATCTTCCGGGGTGAGCCACGCTATCTCGGCGAGTTCAAGCGCGAAGTGAGCGACTCCCCGGCGGCTCTCAAATCGTACCAGGCGACGTGGCGCAAACTCGCCCGCTACGTGCGAAGATTGGAGGGCGGCTAATGGCCCGCTATCCCTTGAACTTGCCGACCCAATTGAAACAAGAGGCGGAGAAATGGGCCGCCCAGCAGAGCATCTCGCTCAACCAGTTCATCCTGTGGTCGGTGGCTGAGAAGGTGGGCGCCCTTAGCCAGAGCCTGGACGACCCGGCCTTCCCGCACGTCACGTACCGGCGCGGCGCCACCGGCGAGCCGGTGCCGGTCCTGCGCGGCACCGGCATTCGCGTCCAGGCGTTGGTGGTTGCCGTCCGGCAATGGGGACTGGCGCCCGCGCAGGTCGCCGCCGAGTACGGCCTGACTGAAGCCCAGGTGGACGGCGTGCTGGCCTTCTACGCTGCCCACCGCGCGTCAATCGAAGCCGCCATCGCGGCCGAGCAGGCGCTGGAAGACACCCGTGGCTAAGCCCCGGCTGCACCTGGACGCCGATGCGTCTATCAAGGCCTTGCACGCTGCATTGGTCGCACGCGGCCACGAACTAACGCGCACGCCCAATGATTGGATGTCACTGGACGCCACCGGCGAGGCGCAGTTGCTGGGTGCGACGGCCCAGGGACACTGCATCGTCACCTTCAACGTGCGCGATTTCGCGGTCCTGGCGCGGCGCTATCCCCGCCACGGCGGGATCGTCCTGGCCGTCCAGAGCCGCTGGACGCTGTCCGGCCTGATCGCCGCGCTCGACCGCTTGCTTTCAGAGACGCAGGCAGACGCCTGGGTTGGCCAGGTGCGCTGGCTGAACGATTGGCGGGTGTAAAGGCCGCGAACGAATTGGTAGTATACTGAAGTCTTGACATTTACGGAGAAGCAGGCATAGAATACACCGTCTTCGGCCAGAAGGAGGTGTACCCATGCCTGAGGTGAAGATTCACCTGGAACTGATTTTACCGGCAGAGCGGCTTAGTGTCAAT
>DATKWP010000347.1:0-3058 GCA_035529535.1 Anaerolineae bacterium
GCGGCGGAGGGAGCGTCCTACGCTGCGATTCACCCTCAGGCAAATGAGCGGGCCGAGGTCCTCCAGCGCGCCCAGGAGGCCAGTGGCGCGTTGGTCCGGATTGATCCCACCATGGTGCAGGTGGATTGTCCGGCTGTAGCAGCGGGGGCACCGATCACCGTGACCGTCAGTTACTCGTTCACGGTGGCGACGCCCCTGTTGAACGTGATGGTGCCCAGCGGTGAACTGAGGCTGCGGGCCGTGGCTAGCGAGCCAATTCTGGCGGGGGGGCTGTAAACAACAAGTGAGGTGATAGCGATGGTAAAGTCTGGACGTACAGAGCGCGGGCAAGCGCTGGTAATCATTGTCTTTGCGATACTCGCCCTGCTCGACGTGGCAGGATTGGCGATTGATGGCGGCACGGTGTACCTGGAGCGCCGCCGCATGCAGAACGCCGCCGACGCGGCCGCCCTGGCCGGCACGCGGTTGCTGGCCAAGGCGACCTGCGGCGACGCGGGGACTAACGACGCGGCCATCGCCGCGGAGGTCATCCACTACGCGGAGGCCAACGGCGTGCAATACACCAACAGCAACGTGGTGGCCGACTACGTCGCCTTCAACGAGAGCGTGTTGGGGCGCGTGGGCAGCGGCACTATCCCGACCGGGGCAGCCGGGATCTCAGTGACCACCCAGATCGGCCGTAAAACCTATTTCATGTCGCTGGTCGGGATAGACCTGGCCGGCGCCTCGGCCGGTGCACTGGCGATGACCGGGCCAGTGGCCATGCTTGGTGGTGGTGTGCTACCCATCGCTGTCCCTCTAGAGGTGGTGGAGACACTGGAGCCATACGAAACCTTCAATGTCATTGAAACTAACCATCCCAACGGGGGTATGTTCTGCCGCCAAGATGATAGCATGTGTATCGGCGACCCAGCGGCCGCCAATGCCCACCGGGGGTGGTTGAACCTGAACTATATCTACGACACGGAATACCTGGCTCAGTCAGCTCCATTCTACCGCACCTTCGAGCAGGAGGTCCCTAATCGGGGCTGTGGCCCCAATCCCAACATCTCCACGGACGACGGATTGAAGGGGTGGGCCAGTGGGGACTGTCCGTACCCCTTCCCCATTTTCGCGGGGTCAGTGGGAGGCACAAACGGGGACTTTATCCACGGAGATCCTGGCGCCCGCCAGAGCTCCCTGATGGAAATATCCAACCTGATAGGTCAGACTGTCTACGTGCCGATCTTTGACTACATCTACATGAGCGACTACATGGCGGACCATTTTCCCCAGCCAGAGGGCATCGGCTGGCCCAGGAGTGGAGGTGGTGGGCACGCTTTCCTCTACCACATCGTGGGATTCGCGGCGGTTGTGGTTGAGGATGTCGCTGGCCATACGCTGGTCGGTGAGTTTCAGAATGCTATTATCGGGGAAGGGCAATTAGTGGCCAGTACAGGTTTCGGCACTGGAGCGTGCAGTACGCCGCAGCTCTACGGGGTTTCGCTCTGGCGTTAGCTGGTGGGATCATCAGTCTGTTGTGACGTTTCCTGTGCCCGGGTCATCCGATGGCCCGGGCTTTTTCTGTGCCTGTGGCTGCCCTACAGCACGCTCACCGGGTCCACGTCCACCCGCCAACCGGCGGGGATGTGGACCGCGCGCAGGAATCCGGCCGGGTCGGCATGGCGCAGCAGCATCTGCCAGCGGTAGCGGCCCCGCCAGCGGGCGAAGAAGGGAGGAGCAGGGCCGATCAGGTCGGTCGCGGGCAGGCCGCGGCGGGCCAGCGCCTCCCGCAGCGTCTGGGCGAGCCCCTCGGCCTCGGCCCGGGCGGGGGAGGGGTTGGCATCTTCGTAGACCAGTTTGGCCAGGCGGCGGTAGGGCGGGTAGCCCTGTTCGCGGCGGAAGGCCAGTTCCCGGGCGGCGAACCCCGCATAGTCGTGAGCGGCGGCCGCCACGACCGCCTGGTGGTCGGGGTGATAGGTCTGGATGACGACCCGCCCACCCAGCAACCCCCGCCCGGCGCGCCCGGCCACCTGGGTCAGCAGTTGAAAGGTGCGCTCACTGGCCCGGAAATCGGGCAGGTTGAGCGCCGTGTCGGCCGAAATGACGCCCACGACGGTCACCAGCGGCAGGTCCAATCCCTTGGCGATCATCTGCGTGCCGATGAGGACGTGGGCCAGCCCGCGGCTGAACAGGTGGAGGATGGCGGCGTGCGCCGCATAGTTGCGGGCGGTGTCGCGGTCCCAGCGCAGGGTACGCACGTCGGGCCACAGTTGCTGCACGGCCTGTTCCACTTGCTCGGTGCCCAGCCCAAAGTAGCGGATGCGCGTGCTACCACACAGCGGGCAATGGCCGGGCGAAGGCTGCCGGTGTCCGCAGTGGTGGCACATCAAGTCAGCGGCAGCGCTGTGATAGGTCAAGGGGGTGTCGCAAGCGGGGCAGCGCAGGACGTGGCCGCAGTCCCGGCAGAGAACGAACGTGGCCGTCCCCCGGCGGTTGAGCAGGAGGATGGCCTGCTCCCCCTGGCGCAGCGCCACGTCCATGGCCTGCCGGAGGGGCAGGCTAAAGATCGAACGGTTGCCCGCCCGCAGTTCGGCGCGCATGTCCACGATCTGCACCGCAGGCAACGGGATGTAACGCGCCTCGGATAGTGGTTCATGCAGGGGGCGGAAATCGGTGTGGGGCAGTTGATAGCGGGACTGTAATTCGGTGATGCGGCGAGCGTGGCCCATCACGCGGCGCGGCATCTCCAGCAACGTGCATTCACCCCGTTGGACACGATAATAGGATTCCAGGCTGGGGGTGGCGGAACCCAGGATGGCGGCCGCCCCGGCCATGCGAGCCAGTTCCAGCGCGGCGTCGCGGGCATGGTAGAACGGCACCAGAGGCGCGCTAAGAGGGAGATCGCGTGTTTTGTCCCCTTCCTCGAATTCGATCTCCTCCTGCTTGTAACTGGCATCGTGTTCCTCGTCCACGACGATGAGGCCCAGGTTGGGAAAAGGGACGAACAGGGCCGAGCGTGGACCGATGACGACGTCCACCAACCCGGCACGGATGCGGCGCCAGGTATCGTAGCGTT
>DATKWP010000348.1:0-6311 GCA_035529535.1 Anaerolineae bacterium
CCGGGGTCGTCCTCAACTGCCACGCCGTCGGTCCACAGAGCGAACAGCTTCTCGCCATTGGGCAAAATGAACCCATAACTCATGATATTCGTAGCTTCACTCTCGATGTTCACCGTCAGACTGGTCGGGGTGGTCCCGGCCATACTGGCGCTCAGGTTTTGAACTACCTTGACAAGGGACGGGATGGAGTCATACATTTCCCCACCGATCCCGGCCCAAAGATCCATGCCCAGGTGCATCGTGATGCCTCGGGCATAATATTTGGCCGCCACAATCGGCGTGTATTCCCAGCGTTCCCAGGGGCTGGGGTTGACGGTTGTTCTCCAGGCCATCTCTTCGGCTAGATATTCCCCAGTAAAGCCACTGGCAGAGGCCACATCCTTGATCTCTTGCACCAGAGATGGGTAGTCGTAGTAGTATTGTCGGATGCCATCGTACTGCGGAGAGGTCCCATACATGGGATGAGTTGCAATGCCATCTACCAGCGGCATGATGTCTGATCTCAGCACGCTAAACAGGTAGTCATGGCAATCCGGGGAGAGCAAATCGGAGGAGCCTCCCACCACGATTTTCGCCTCGGGGTATTCTTCCCGGATAACCGGAACCACCCGGCGGATGAGGTTGATATAGTCAGCCACATCGACATAAGCAACTGCCTCATTCAATATCTCATAGTATTGGATGCGGTCTTTGAAGTGGCGCACAATCAACCGGGTGTAATCGAGGAAGCGCTGTACCTCTTGCTCGTGCCCATAATCCGGGTAGTTCTCGGTATGGAGATTCTCATCCCAATAGACGATGGTGTATAGAATAGTGATATCATTTTCGGCCAGCGAAGTGACGATTTCATCCTGGCACTCGTTGATATCGAACTGGGAGTAATCTCCCATACTCCTGGCTTGATCCAATTCGAGGCGGTCGAGAGATAGCCGCACCCACTTCAAACTCAGATTACTTACATGCGTGAAAGACCAATCCTCCTCGGCTGGTGCACAAGGAGATGGATGTCGGTCTAATGGAAACGTATCACCAATACGGTTATCTGCAAGTTCTCTCAATCTGCCAGTCACGATTCCGGCCTTTGCCAGATTGTTTCCCTCTTGAAGGATGAGCGACATGCTAGCACCTGATGTGGGCACTGAGAACGCGCTGGTATTGCCATCCGAGTCGGTAGCAGTCAAGGTGACGTGGGCGTTGGTGATAGGTGCACCCTTCTCGAAAATGAAATTGCCGCTGTTATCGGCTACTCTCTGGCCTTCGTAGGCTGCTCCTTCATCATCGTTATCAGAAAAGATCTCCACTGTGCAGTTTGGACAAGCCCAGCCCGCCAGGCTGCCAGCCTGTAGATCGAACTCGAAGATTTTTGGGGCGGCCAGCGTCGTGTTAGCACCACCCAACAGACATATCCCAGGCCCGCCATTGTCATGGATGCTGTTCTGGGTAAGGGTGTTGTCCAAAGAATCAGAACCGTTGACTCCAATACCACATTTATCGTTATGAGCGATGATGTTGTCAGGGCCGATCACATTCTCCGTCCCACCCTCTGTGACCCACACCCCGGTGCGTCTATTGCTGAGATTCTCTGTGCCGCTCACATCCGTGCCGAGCAGATTTCCGGTAACGGTGTTGTGCGAGGCAAAGGCCCATAAGCCGATGCCGCCGTCATTGCCGCTGCACAGGTTCCCCTGCCCAATTGGACCAAGTCCAATACTCGGGTCGCCACCAATCGTGTTGTTCCGTCCTCCAGCCACCACAATCCCTGTGCCCGTGACATGGATGACCTGCAAGCCGCGGATGGTGTTCCCGTCTGAGACGATTTCCAGGCCAGGTATCCCGCTGTCCGTGGGAAGCTGACTGCCGTCCAGAATCACTCCCGCATCGCTGGCGTCAATGGTCAGGTGGCCCTGGCTGATCTGCGGCAGTCCAGTTGTGACGGCGATTGTCTCTGGAGCATTGGGTGCGAAAACAGACGAGTCGAAGGTGATCGTGTCGCCGTTCTCCGCGTCCGACAGCGCCTGGCGCAGAGTGCCGGGGCCACTGTCGGCGGTGCTGTTGACGACAATGGTCCGTCCTTGCGGCGTCGGGGTCGGAGTGGGCCGCGCCCTCGTCGGGCTGGGCGGGACAGATGTAGGGATTGGCGTATCGACAGTACCGGTGGGAGCTGGGCCGGCCGCACAGCCAGTGATGGTGTAGACCAAAGAAGCCGCCAATAGAACCTGTAGAATGCCGTTTTTCATTCCTCACCTCCCTCTTCTATCTAGTGCCGCTCTACTGCCACTTAAGGTCCGGTGTAGCGCATATCGAGGTCTTGCCTAAGACGACGCGACCCGTATCGACAGGTTCACGAAGAAGGAAAGCGAAGTTGGTGCATCATACCAATAAAGAGAACAGTGCGCAACAGAGGTCCCTTCCGCCAACAACACCGCCGCATTTGACAATAAGCACGGCCGACTCCCCTAGGGGGAAGCAAACGAGGGCACAGCTGTGCCCCCTGAAGGCCTCCGCTTGACGCCAGGCCAGGGATGTAATATCATCCCCGTCGTGTGCTGCCGGAGCACGGAGAAGACCAGGGCTGGAAACCCCGATACGGGACTCTCCAGCGCAGAAGCATCACCAGTAAGGGAGGTCTACAATGGCGGTTGATTCCACAAGGTCGAGCAAGAAACGTGGCTGTTTCAAGTGGCTGGGTGTGGCCCTCTGTGCCCTCGCCCTGCTGTTGATCGCCCTCCTCACCCTCACTTGGTTCCAGGGCTCGCGCGCCAAAGCGGCACTGCGCGCCAAGTACCCCCCACCCGGTCAGATGGTGGACGTGGGCGGCTATCAGCTGCACATCTACTGTTTGGGCAGCGGCAGCCCCACCGTGGTCCTGGAGGCCGGCGCGGGCGACTTCTCCCTCACCTGGGAGCTGGTCCAACCCGAGGTGGCCCAGACCACGCGGATCTGCGCCTACGACCGGGCAGGCCTGGGCTGGAGTCAACGCGGCCCCGAGCCGCTCACCGTGGAGAACACCGTGGAAGAGCTCCATACCCTGCTCACCAACGGGGGCATTGAAGGGCCCTACGTGCTGGTAGGCCACTCCCTGGGCGGCGCCTACGTGCGGGCCTATGCCTTTCGTTACCCCGAGGAAGTGGTGGGTATGGTCCTGGTAGATGCCTCGCATGAGGATCAGGAGGCGCGCTTTCCCGCGGCCTTTGCCAAAGTGAGCCAGCAGGGCAGAGCGCAGATGGCCCAGCTCCTGGGCCTGGTCCAGGCGGCGAACTCCCTGGGGATCATGGCCATGTCCCCCCAGAGTTACCCGGACGCGTATCTACCCCCCATGCCGGAGGCCACCAGGGAAGTCTACAAAGGGGTCGTCCTCTCCCACGGCAGCTTCTTTGCAGCGGTGGCCGAACAGCATGCCCACGCTGAGGACAACCTGGCCGAGATCCGCGAGATGAACATCACCACCCTGGGGGACATCCCCCTGGTGGTGCTCTCATCGGCGAAGTTGGAGCTTCCTGAGGGCTACGGCCTAACGGCCGAGGACATGGCCGAACTTCAAGCGGTGCAGTCTCAGATGCACGCTGAGCTGGCGGCTCTGTCCCCGCAGGGAGAGGTGGTGATCGCCGAGGAGAGCACGCACTACATCCAGTTCGATCAACCGGAGCTGGTGATCGACGCCATCAGGCAGGTCCTCGACGCACAGTAGGGCGAAATGCTAGACTCGGGGACGACGGACCTGGACCTCAGCGCAGAGAATTCGGTTGAGATCGTTGCCCAAGGCCCCAGCGTGTCCTTCCTGGTTAACGGTGAGCCTGTGACCCAGATGACGGATGCGGAGCTTCGGGAAGGACCCATCCACCTCATAGCAAGAGCGTACGACACCGTGGATAGCGAGGTCGCCATTTCACAGGTGGTAGTCCGGGAGCCGTGAACACCGCGTCACTGGGATGCTTTGTGGGCCCAGGAAGGGAGCGTAAGACATGGCACTGACTTGTCCAGCTTGCGGGGCCACCTTCCCGGAGGATGATGAGTTCTGCCCGACGTGTGGCGCGCCGCGTCCCGAGGCCCAGCCTCCGCCGCTCCTCGCTGCCCCTCAACCTCAAGGTCCGCCCTCGGGCAAGCGGTCTCGCTGGAAGTGGGTGGCTGTCGGCGGTATCGCGGTATTGGCCGTCGTCCTCGTACTGGTAGGGTTGACGGGCTGCTGGTTGCTCGGCCTCCTCTTCCAGTCGCAGGAGCTGCCCATCACCCTCCCCGGGCTGCCCGGCGGCGAACCCGCAGCCACCCCCCGGCCCACCGCCACGTGGCTGCCTGCGCCCCCTCCCACCCCTACCCGACCGCTGGGGCCTCCTACCATGGTCCCCACACCAAGTAACGAACCTGCGGTTGTGATGGCGTATTGCAGTACTTTCGACCGATCCCCGGTGTACGTTCGCGAAAACCAGCCTGTAAGTATCCGCTGGGGTTGGCTCGCTACTACGTCCAGCTATGTTCAGGATTTCCTGGATACAGCCACGGTTCAGATATTCCTGGACGATGAGCAGGTGAGGCCAGACACGCAGAGTGAGGTCGAGTACCACATTGAGGACGAGGGTTATGTCGTAGACTGGTCAGCGAACGTGGGGACCCTGACACCGGGCTCTCACCGCGTCGACTATCATGTATCGTGGAGCAGACAGATATCCGACGGCTGGCACACCTATGGCCCAGGTGGTGAGTACGAGGAAGAGCAAGCGTATTGTGAGATCATGGTGGAGTGAAGTCAACTCAGCGAGGCCCCGGTATTCGGCTCTCCAGCGCAGAAGCATCACGGGCCATGGAGGTCTACCATGTCGGGTAATTCCAAGACGTCAAGTAAGAAACGTGGCTGTCTCAAGTGGGGCGGGGTGGCCGTGGGTGCCCTCGCCCTCCTCTTGATCGCCCTCCTCGCCCTCACCTGGTTCCAAGGATCGCGCGCCAAGGCGGAACTGCGCGCCAAGTACCCCCCACCCGGTCAGATGGTGGACGTGGGTGGCTACCGGATGCACATCTATTGCCAGGGCACCGGCAGCCCGACCGTGGTGATGGACGCCGGCCTGGGGGACTTCTCTCTCGCCTGGAGCCTGGTCCAACCCCAGGTGGCCCAGTCCACGCGGGTCTGCGCCTACGACCGGGCGGGCCTGGGCTGGAGCGAACGTGGCCCCAAGCCGCGCACCGTCCAGAACATCGTGGAAGAGCTCCATACCCTGCTCACCGAGGGTGGGATCGAAGGCCCATACGTGCTGGTGGGCCATTCCATGGGCGGCGTGTACGTGCGCGCCTATGCCTTTGACTACCCGGAAGAAGTGGTGGGGATGGTCCTGGTGGACACCTCCCACGAGGATCAGAATTCGCGGTTTCCCACCGCCTTTTCCGAATTGAACGCCAAGGTCAGAGCGCAGATGGCGCAGTTCCTGCTCGTGCCGAGGCTGGTGAACTCTGTGGGACTCCTGGCCATGTATCCCGAGGATTACCCGGACGCGTATCTGCCCCCCATGCCCGAGGCCGCCAGGGAAGTCTACAAGGGGGTCATCCTCTCTGACACCAGGTACTTCGCCGCGGTTGCCGAACAGTACGCCTACGTTGAGGACAACTTCGCCGAGGTCCGCGAGATGAACATCACCACCCTGGGGGACATCCCCCTGGTGGTGCTCTCATCGGCCAAGCTGGAGCTTCCTGAGGGTTACGGCCTAACGGAGGAAGACATAGCCGAGATGCATACGGTGCAGGCTCAGATGCACGCCGAGCTGGCGGCTTTGTCCCCGCAGGGAGTGGTGGTGCGCGCGGAGGAGAGCACGCACTACATCCAGTTCGATCAACCGGGGTTGGTGATCCAGGCCATCAACCAGGTGCTCGAGGCACAGTAGGGAACGGCCTCGGACGCTCGGCAGGGGATGAAGTCAGCGTAGCCGCACGGCATGCCGTGCGGCTACGTCCAGTTCGATCAACCCGAGTTGGTGATCGACGCCATCAGGCAAGTACTGAACGCACAGTAGGGCAGGGACGCCAGCCCTCGGCGGTGGAAAGGGCGGAAGGAACTCTTGGAACTGTCCTTGCCTCCCGGTCTGCGCTTCCTGGGGGCCGCCGGGGCCACGAGCCTCGCACCCGCTCTCATCTTCACCCCAGAACGGTCAACTGTAGCCCCCGCTCCACCTCTCCTCGGGAGGATATGGACAGCTGCCCTCACTGCTGATGGTCCAACGCCCCTGGTTGTGCCCCCGCCCCCCGCGATGGCCTCCGAATGCGCGACCAAACCTACAAGTGCTCCAGCTGCTAGCACGACTGCAGCAGCGCGGACACGTTATGACACCCGC
>DATKWP010000349.1:0-2529 GCA_035529535.1 Anaerolineae bacterium
CCCCACCGTCTGGATGATCTCGTCGAACAGCGCCGGGTCGTCCACCTGCAAGTAGGCGGACCCCACCAGTCCCAGCCAGTTGCGGATGCGCCCGTACAGGCTGCCACAGTACAGGCCGTAGGGGGTTTCCCACTCCCCCCGCCGCAGGTAGTCGAGGCCCCCCTGGCCGAACGGCAGTTCTTCTTGATCGGTTTTGACGCTCGCGGCCGTAACCCGCTCCTCGCAGAACTGGAGCCGGGGCAGGAAGAACTCTTCCCACTCCTTTCTGCCCTTGAGCAGGTGGTCCACCTCGGTCGGAATCGAGGTGACCCCCTCCTTCTTGATGACGATAGCCCCGTCCTCGTTGAGCACCTTGCGCACCCCGTCGGGCAGTTCCTCCAGCACCTGCTCTTCAATCGCAGGCCGCAGCCCCGTCTCCGGGCCAAAACAGTGGCTCCAGTTGAAGTCGAAGCCAAGCCGCTGGGTGATCGCCGCGTCTGTGCGATTCCCGTCCTTCCAGTTCACGGCCTCTTCCACAGTGACGTGCCCCTCGGCCGCCCACTTGTGCAGGGTCTCTTCCCAGAACCCAAAATGCACCAGCGGCAGCCGGTCGTAACTCTGATAATTCAGGATGGCCAGCGTTCTCTGACGGTTGTTCATACTCTCCTCTTTGCATAGAACGCAGATGCACGCAGATCAACACAGATACACGCAGACAGGAATACAGCGATCTGCGTTGGTCTGCGTTTGTCTGCGTTCATCAGCGTTCGAGAGTCATGCACCCGGATAGCCCCCGCCGGAGCCTGCGGCGCTGCCCCGCTCCCGCGCCACCCGGGCCGGATAGTCGCTGGCCTGATAGGCCGCGATGGGGTCGGGATGTAGCCCCATCTCGACCCGCACCTGCGCCAGGAGCGGGCGCACGTCGGTCTCGTAGGCGTCGGCCAGCACGCGATAGGCCCCCAGCACGTCCTGGGCGGCGCGGCGCGCGGCCAGCGCCTGCCGGTCCACCACCAGCGCCTTGGCGTAGGCGACCTGGCAGTTCACCACCGACTGTAGCATGGCCTCCAGTTTGGGCTCGAGGTTGTGCGACTGGTCAATCATGTAGGCGACGTTGCGGGCGCAGGAGGAGACTGGCCCGTCGGGGTCCCGTTCCGCCTCGACGATCTCGTTGTAGATCAGGAACAGTTCCAAGGGATTGACCGTGCCAACGATCAGGTCGTCGTCGGCGTACTTGCGGCTGTTAAAGTGAAAGCCACCCAGCAGCCCCTCGTCGAGCAGGAAGGCCACGATGTGCTCGACGTTGGTCCCCGGTGCGTGGTGACCGGTGTCCACCAGCACCTGGGCCTGGGGGCCGAGGCGGCGCGCCACCGTCGCTGCCATGCCCCAGTCAGCCAGGTCGGTGTGGTAAAAGGCCGGCTCGAAGAACTTGTACTCGATCAGCATGCGGCTTTCCGCGGGCAACGCGGCGTACACCTCGGCCAGTGTCTCCTCCAGCCGATGCTTGCGCCCCCGGATGCTATCCTGGCCGGCGTAGTTGGTGCCGTCGGCGAACCACAGGCTGAGGAGAGTAGAGCCGGTGGTCTTCATGATCTCGACGCACTCCAACACGTGGTCCACCGCCCGCCGCCGGACGGCCGGGTCGGGATGGCAGATGGAGCCGAACCTGTACACGTCGTCCTGGAAGGTGTTGGGGTTGATGGCGCCGATGTGGACCCCCTGGCCAGCGGCATACTGTTTGAGCGCAGGCCAGTCGTCCACCTTGTCCCAGGGGATGTGCAGCGCCACCGACGGCGCGACGCCGGTCAGGCGGTGGATGAAGGCGGCGTCGGCCAGTTTCTCGT
Source organism: Anaerolineae bacterium (assembly GCA_035529535.1). Taxonomy (GTDB): domain Bacteria; phylum Chloroflexota; class Anaerolineae; order B4-G1; family B4-G1; genus DATKWP01. Next base: position 1,821 of record DATKWP010000349.1, read on the forward strand.
ACACGTCGCGGGCCGCCCCGGGCCAGGCGAAGACCTTGAAGCGGGTGCCGCTGTTCCCGTAGCCCCAGGAAGGTGTCTCAATGCGCTGTTGCTTGAGCGCGACCTTCACAGTTTCCACGTCCACGCCTTGCGCGCTCAGCTTCTCGGCCAGTTGGTTGTATAGCACCTGATGTTCAGCCATTAGGTATAACTCCTTGTAGTTGCAAAAACCTTCAGACAGACGCTATCCAGGCCAAAGGGGACCAGGATGTAGTCGTCTGTCCAGCGGCTCTTGTCGCGGAACTCGCCGGGGCCGGTCCAGGCCCGGTCGCCGCCGGCCAGGTGGTGCGGCCCCAGGAGGTTGCGCAGCGTGCCCACCAGCTCGATTTCTATCACGTTCTCGCCGGGACGCAAGCCCGCGCTGACGTCCACCCGGTGCGGCGGCCAAGCGACGGTGCCCTGGTGCTGGCCGTTGAGGCGCACGTGGGCGACGGCGGCGCGCAGGCCCTGTATCTCGAGCACCGGACGCCCGTCGAGCGGGGGCAACGTGACCGACTGGCACAGCACAGCCCGGCCGGCAAAGAAGGGTAGACCCTGCCGTGTCAGGTCCACCCCCAGGCCGTCCGCCCTCTCCACCGCCCGGACGCACCCCGGCAGGTCCGTCACCCGGAAATCAGGCGCATAGCGGTCAAAGACCTGGCCGGTGTGCCGGCCCTCCTCCCCCAGCCGC
>DATKWP010000350.1:0-4582 GCA_035529535.1 Anaerolineae bacterium
CTGGTAACCGAGGCATTTCCTTATCCGTGGATGGGCGGAAACCGCGCCATCCGCCAGATGAGGAAAATCTGTGAGTCCAAAGGTGCGACAGTCTGTGGAGCAGGGATTGTCAACTGGATGAATTCGCGCCGCGATCGGCAAATCGTGGAAGTAACGGATAGACTGAGTGCTGCGCTTCCACGTATTGATGAGCTGTGAGTAGAATAGAAAAGGGGAAAGAGGAATGAAGATTGGCCTCATCGTCTACTCTCACACCGGTCACACACTGTCTGTCGCCAGGAAGCTGAAGGAGAAGTTGTCTGCGGCCGGGCATGTGGTGACTCTGGAGCAGATAGAGACCGCTGGGCCAGTGAGCCCGAACGCCACAAGTGTCGAACTCAAGACAGTGCCTGCCATTGACGCCTACGATGCCCTGGTGTTCGGCTCTCCCGTATGGGGAGGGGTGCCAGCGGCGCCGATGATGAGTTATCTGGGGCAGATCACATCGTTGGCGGGCAAAAAGGTTGCCTGTTTGGTGACCGGGTTTTTCCCTGCTCAGTGGGGTCGAAATCGAACCATCGCCCGGATGAAGGAGATCTGCGAATCCAAAGGTGCGACCGTTTGTGGGGCGGGGAGCGTGGGTTGGTTCCGCCTGAACCGCAAGCGACAGATTACTGACGTTGTGGATCACGTGAGCAGATTGTTTTAGGAGGTAGAGTCCTATGAAGAGCAGTTCCTGCTGAGGTGAAGGAGAAGTGTCAATGAAAATCATCATCATCCTGGTCAGTATCGTGGTTGTCATCGTTCTGCTGGGCTGGCTGGGGCTGCAGATAAAACCGCGCCCCTTTCCGGCCTTTTCCCAACGCACACCCGCGTTGCCGACTGTCCCGCTGCCCGAAGGTTTGCCTGCGCCTGTGGAACGCTTTTATCGTCAGGTTTACGGTGAGAGTGTGCCGGTGATTGAGTCGGCTGTGATTAGCGGGCGCATGCGCTTACGGCCGTTTGCGGGTATCACCTTTCCCGGCCGTTTCCGTTTCACACACATCGCGGGGCAAGACTACCGCCACTATCTCGAAGCCACTGTCTTTGGCCTGCCAGTGATGACCGTCAACGAGCACTTTCTGAACGGCCGGGGCCGGCTCGAGTTGCCCTTTGGCGTGAGCGAGGGGCCGAAGGTGGATCAAGGGGGTAACCTGGGGTTGTGGGCTGAATCCATCTGGCTGCCATCCATCTGGATCACTGACCCGCGGGTACGCTGGGAACCAGTTGACGAAGATACGGCTCTGCTGGTAGTGCCGTTCGGAGAGCAGCAGGAGCGATTTGTGGTACGCTTTGATCCCCAGACCGGCATGCTGCACTTGATGGAGTCCATGCGCTACAAAGGGACTGACAGCGACACGAAAATCCTGTGGCTGAATGAATCTCTGGAATGGGGCACTATAAACGGGAGCACCATCCCCGCGGTCGGCGCGGTCACCTGGCTTGACGAGGGCACTCCCTGGGCGGTGTTCGCCGTGGAGGATGTGGTCTACAACGTGGATGTGCAAGAGTATATTCGGGCCAAGGGGCCGTAAGAGAATCAGCCCTGCCGGCGCCCACCGGATTGACCGGAGAACACTATGGCACGACAGAAATCAGTCCAAGCCGAACGCGCGATAGAGTCCTACCGGCACGCCGACAAGGAGCGGCTCAACAACCCGCCCGTCGGCCTGGTGACACCCCATACCGACCCCGACGCCGGCCCGCGTACCTACGCCTACGACCCCCACCTCGACCCGCAGTTGCAGTGGGCCGGCAAGGCCGAGCACACCTCCTTCGAGGTGCCCACTTTCTCCCTGCATGTCCATGAGCGCATTGACCCACGCACCATCGTCGAGACCGTGCGCCGTCAGCCCGACGCCACCGCGCTGGTGCAACTGTCGCTGTTCCAAACGCCGGAAGAGAACCCGCCCATCCGCCAGGCCATCGAGTTCTACCGGCACAGGCACGGCTGGTCCAACCGCCTGATCGCCGGGGACAGCCTGCTGGTGATGAACAGCCTGCTGGAAAAGGAGGGGCTGGGGGGGCAGGTGCAGATGGTCTACATTGACCCACCCTATGGCATCAAGTACGGCTCCAACTTCCAGCCGTTCGTGAACAAGCGCGACGTGAAGGACGGCAAGGATGAGGACCTGACCGCCGAGCCGGAGCAGATCCGCGCCTTCCGTGATACGTGGGAACTGGGCATCCACTCCTACCTGACCTACCTGCGCGACCGGCTGCTCCTGGCGCGCGAACTGCTGACCGAGAGCGGAAGTGTGTTTGTACAGATCAGCGATGAGAATGTGCATCACGTGCGAGAGATGATGGATGAGGTGTTTGGAAAACGTAACTTCTGTGTTGAGATTATCCTCCTTAAGGCAAGTGCTCAATCATCAGCCTTGGTTCCAAGTGTCAGCGATTACCTGGTTTGGTACGCCAAGAACATCGACCAAGTGAAGTACAGAAGACTGTTTATGCCTCGTGACCCCTTTGAGAACCCAACTGAGCGTTATATTTGCGTTGAGACGGCAGAAGGCAAGGTTATTGATCTAACCCTTGCTCAAAAGACAGGCAAACAGCCTCTACCAGAAGGCCGAATATGCAGACTTTGGCCATTGTTTTCACAGACCGGAGGGCAGAGTAGTACATTCAAGTACACATTCAGAGACAAGGAGTATGAACCACCTGTGCAGTACGGATGGCAGACTACACCAAGAGGCCTGGAGCGACTAGAAGCTGCCGGACGACTTCACGCAGTCGGCAAATCCTTGACCTGGAAGGTTTATCATGACGAGTTCCCCTATAAAATCATCAACAATGTGTGGTCTGATTTGAGACCTGGCGGCTTTGGAGAAAAGAGAGTATATGTAGTTCAAACCGACACCAGAGCAATTGCCCGCTGCCTTCTGATGACCACCGACCCCGGCGACCTGGTCTTCGACCCGACTTGCGGCAGCGGCACTACCGCCTACGTAGCCGAGCAGTGGGGCCGGCGCTGGATCACCTGCGATACCTCGCGCGTGGCCCTCACCCTGGCCCGCCAGCGGCTGATGACGGCGGTCTACGATTACTACGAACTGGCGCACCCGGAAGAGGGTGTGAGCAGTGGCTTCACTTACAAGACCGTACCGCACATCACCCTTAAATCCATCGCCAACAACGAGCCGCCTGCGCAGGAAACGCTCTACGATCAGCCCTTGGTGGACCGCCACGTCACCCGCGTCAGCGGCCCGTTCACCGTCGAGGCCGTCCCCGCCCCGGCGGTCCAATCCATTGACAGCCTGCTCTCGTCAGACCAGCCGGCAATTGGCACCCTCTCCCCTGATCATTCCATTGCCCGCTCCGGCGAGACGCTGCGCCAGGCCGAATGGCGCGACGAACTGCTCAAGACCGGCATCCGCGGCAAGGCCGGCCAGCACGTCCGCTTCGCCCGCCTGGAACCGCTGCCCGGCTGCCGCTGGTTGCATGCCGACGGCGAGACCCGCCCCAGCCCCGAGGGGGCCGACTCGGTGCGCGAGGAAGCCCCGGCCTACAACCCGCTGCGCGCCGTGGTCTCCTTCGGTCCGCCACACGCCCCGCTGGAACAGCGCCAGGTCGCGAGTGCACTGGAAGAAGCGCAGACGCTGGTGCCCAAACCCAAACTGGTCATCTTTGCCTCCTTTCAATTCGACCCGGAAGCGGCCAAAGACATTGATGAGACTCGCTGGCCCGGCGTCACGATGCTCAAGGCGCAGATGAACGCCGACCTGCTCACCGACGACCTGAAGAAGAGACGCGCCAGCAACGAATCGTTCTGGCTGATCGGCCAGCCCGACGTGCAGGTGGAGCACATCGCCGCGGGTACGGACGAGGGCAAGGTGCGCGTGTCGGTGCACGGCTTCGACTATTACAACACCAAGACCGGCACCATCGAATCAGGTGGCGCGGACAAGATCGCCGTGTGGCTGCTGGACACGGACTATGACGGGCGCAGCCTGTTCCCGCGCCAGGTCTTTTTCCCGCTGGCGGGGGAGAAGGAGGGCTGGGCACGGCTGGCCCGCGTCCTCAAGGCCGGGATTGACCCCGACCTGATCGAAGCCTATCGCGGCACGGTCTCGCTGCCGTTCGAGCCGGGGGAGCACCGGCGCATCGCGGTCAAGATCGTGGACGACCGGGGCATCGAGAGTTTGAAAGTGGTGGAGTTGGACTGATGGCACAGACGACGATTGACCGGCTGATTATCAACTCGCCCTACACGGAACCGGCGCGCCACTGGCATTACGAGCGCGAGACGCGCCTGTTCTCGCTCGTGGAGGGCCGCCGCCCGGCGGGTTACGTGGTCGCCTTGGAGAGTTCTAAGGCCTTCGACGATCCGGGCCGTTTTGTGGAGATTCCCCTGGTCAACCGCATCCGCCCGCGCGTCAAGGCCTGGCGCGAGGCGGGCTATCCCGGCGCGAGCAGCATCACCAGGCGGCTGTTGGAGCACTGGACGGACCCGCAGGAGTACGAGGCGCGGCGCTTCTTCTTCTGCCAGTTGGAGGCCGTGGAGACACTCATCTGGCTGACCGAAGCGCCCGCCGCTGAGCGCGTGGGCGTGGACATC
>DATKWP010000351.1:0-3404 GCA_035529535.1 Anaerolineae bacterium
AAGAATAGCCCTACGAAGGGGGCAGCGATCAGGGCCACGGTCGGGACGATCAAGATGACGATCACGATCGCCGCATTCACCAGGAACTGCAGCACGCGGATGAGCGACTGGATCGCGTTGCGCAACGTGCCCTCCGGGTGCCAGCCGCCCACCTGGATGGGCTGCGCCAGTGCGTCGGGGATGATCTCGACGCTCACCGTCGCCATCGCCGCCGACTGCTCCAGGTACTGCATGCGCCCCTTGACCTGCTCCATCTCGCCCTGCACCTGCCGCAATTGGTCGTAAACGGCCAGGGCGGCCTCGGTGTCTTCCGCCTCTTCCAGGAACTCTAGCAGCCGCTGCTCCGTCGCCTGCAGGTGCCGCAGCCGGGACTGCAGGTCCACGTACTCCTCCGTCACGTCCTCACCGGAGACGTTCTCGCTCCGCACCTCGCTCGCCAGGTCACGGACGCGCGTGAGCGCCTGGTCGAGGCTGTCGGCGGGGATGCGGAAGGTCACCGAGGCCTGCAGACCCTCCTGGTACTGGTACACCTTCGACTGGACGATATAGCCTTCCAGTTCGTCCACCAGGCTGTTGATCTCGTCGAGCGCCGCCTGGGTGTCCGGCACCACCAGGCTGAGCGAGGCATTGCGCACGATCAGGCGCTCGATGCCAGCATAGTCGGCCGCCCTGGCCCCTGAGTCCTCGGAAGCCGCCTCCTCGACCGCGAGCTGTCTGTCAACCTCCACGGGGGCTTGCCCTGGCGCCGGTGTGGCCGCGGCCCGCGCACACCCCGCGACGGCCAGCACCAGGAGCAGGGCAATGATGCCATACACGATCTTCTTACCCATCGTCGGTCTCCTTTTCATTAAGTCATTGCTCTATAGACGCCGATGATGGGCCACAGGTTCCCATCAGGGTCAGCGCCCCACCCCCAGCCGCTCGATGAGCCGGGGGGGCAACTCGCGGGCGCGCATGCGTTCCTGGGTGATCTCGACCGGGTAGACCACGCGATGGAATTCCCACACCTGGCTCTCCACGTCCAATATCGCGTAACTGGCCCACGGGTCCCCATCGCGCGGCTGCCCCACGCTGCCTGGATTGATGATCATCCGGTGAGCCCCCAGCGTCAGTTGCCCACTCAAAGGGGGCAGTATCGTTTCACAGCGCCGGCGCTGCTCGTCCAGTGCGAATATCAGGGGAATGTGCGTGTGCCCTACCAGGCACGCCGAGGCGGAAAAGTGGGCAAAGTTGGCGTAGGCCAGGTTGGCGTCGAGGATGTACTCCCACACCGGTTCGCGCGGGCTGGCGTGAGCCATGCAAAAGCCATCCTGTTCGACGTGGATGGGCAGCCCGCTCAGATACTCGCGCGAGGCCGGCGTGAGTTGCGCTTGTGTCCACGCGTTGGCGGTGCGCGCGTCTACGTTGAAACTTCGGATGTCCAGTTTGCCCAGCGCAGCCCAGTCGTGGTTGCCGGCCAGGCTGACGTGGCGGAAATCCTGCACTCGTTCGATACACTCGTTGGGATCGGGCCCATACCCCACCAAATCGCCCAGGCACCAGATTTCGTCGAAGCCAAAAGTGCTTGCTTCAGCCAACACGGCCTCCAAGGCTGCCAGGTTGGCGTGGATATCGGATACGACCAGGTAGCGCACCAAATCATCACTCCGTCTAGGGTGGGCGGTATTATAACCCGATTCCCCGCTTTGCGCTAGCCCTATGGACGCCGGCGAGCCGGCGCTTCCACAGAAGAACTGGAGTCCGAAACTTGTTTCGGTCCTGCGCCGCTTGTCGAGCCTTCGTAACGGTTGTATAATCGCCCTCAAGTTTACTGGATATCCTGTGACCCGTTTCCGATGGCCCCAATTCTTGATGAGCACACCCTGGAATTTGTGAGTCGTAGCCCCGAGCAGACACAACGGCTGGGTACACACCTGGGAGCGTTGCTACAAGGGGGGGACGTCGTCTGCCTGGAGGGGCCGCTGGGCGCGGGCAAGACCTGTCTCGCCCAGGGCATCGGCCGGGGATGGGGAATCGGCCACACGCTCATCAGCCCTACGTTTGTCCTGATTCGCCAGTATAGCCGCCCTGGGGATGTCGTGACTCTCTATCACGTAGATTTCTACCGCCTGGCCGGCGCGGACGAAGCGCTGGACCTGGGCGTCGCTGAATTCCTGGGAGACGCCCGCGCCGTCTGTGTGATCGAATGGGCGGAACGGGCGCGGCCCCTGGTGCCACCCGACCATCTGTGGGTGAAACTGAAATTCGCCGAGCGGACCCGGCGGACCCTGTGTTTCGTGGCACACGGGGCGCGCCACACGGCGCTGTTGCGGGACTTTCGCCGGGTCGCCTTTGGAGCGTAGACGGGATGTTGCTCGCCATTGATACCGCCACCGATACCGCCAGCCTGGCCCTGCACGATGGCTTCCAGGTGCGGGTCGAGCACACCTGGGAATCGGCGCGCCGGCATACCGTGGAGTTGGTGCCGCGCCTGCTGGCCGCGCTGGAGCAGGTGGGCCTGGGGGCAGAGCACCTCAGTGGGGTGGCGGTGACGCGCGGCCCGGGTTCCTTCACCGGCCTGCGGGTAGGCATCGCCGTGGCGAAGGGGCTGGCGCTGGCGCGCGGGCTTCCTCTGGTGGGCGTGCCGACGCTCGACGTGGTGGCGGCCGCCCAGGGCCGGGATCGCCGTCCGCTGTGTGCAGTATTGCAGGCCGGGCGCGGGCGCATCTGCGTCGCCACTTACCGGTGGCGCACCACTTACCGGTGGCGCGCCGCCGGTAGGCATCTCGCTACCGGCCGGTGGCGAGATGGAGGCTGGAGCACGCGGGAAACGCCGCGCCTCACCACCTGGCAGGCCCTGGTGAAAGAGACGGCTGACCCGACCCTGTTCTGCGGCGAGATTGATCCGGCCGGGGCCGAGGCGCTGGCAGCGCTGGGGGAACTGGCCGTGCTCCTGCCGGCGGCCGCGCGGCTGCGGCGGGCCGGTTTCCTGGCCGAGCTGGCCTGGCACCGCTTGCACCGGGGGGAGACCGACGATCCGGCCACGCTGACTCCAATCTATCTTCAGTACCCCATCGCATGAAACCACCCTTGCCCTACACCATCCGCCCGATGCAACCGGGCGATATCCCGACGGTCGCCACGATTGAGCAGCTCTCTTTCCCCACGCCCTGGCCGGCCTCGTCCTTCCAGTACGAACTGCACTATGGTTCACACTCCTCCTATCAGGCTTTGCTGAAACCGCAGACGCACGAGGCTGCCCCTGCCGAAGGAGGCTGGCGCAGCCGGCTGCGCCGCATGGTCGGCCTGCCGGAAGTGCCGCAAGAAAGCCGGGTGATTGGGTACGTGGGCCTCCGGTTCCAGTCTGCCGAGGCGCACGTCAGCACCATTGCCGTACACCCCGACTGGCGTGGGAAGGGCCTGGG
>DATKWP010000352.1:0-5105 GCA_035529535.1 Anaerolineae bacterium
AGGGGCGGAGCGGACCTCCTCCATCGCTCCGCTCCCAATTTTGTCAACACTCGCCCTCCCGCAGGTTCGTAACCTGCGGGAGGGTAGCAGGTAAGCCGAACGGAAGGGAGGTGATGTGGTAGATCGAGATGGACCTTACCCGGGCAGGGGGAGCCTGCCCACAGATTTTCACGTGTGATTCCACCCTAGTTTAGTCAGGAGGAGAAAATGCATCGTAAAAAGTGGTACATGTGGGTAGCCTTGCTGGCGGTCGGCAGCATGCTGCTGGCGGCCTGCGGGGCTCCCGAGGTCATGACTGTCGAGGTGACCCGGATGGTGGAGGGTCAGACCCAGATCGAGCAAGTGGTCGTCACCGCCACGCCGGAGCCGGCGGAGGGTGAGGCCCCGCTGGCCGTGATTTCCCCCGAGTTCAACAACCCCGACACGTACGTCGTCATCACCGGCGCCGGCGAGCCGCAGTCGCTGGACCCGGCCTGGCTGTACGACACCGCCAGTTCCACCATCGTGGGCAACATCTACGAGGGGCTGGTATGGTTCAACCGGGAGCGGACCGACCAGTACGTGCCTGCGCTGGCCACCGAGTGGACGATCAACGAGGCCGGCGACCAATGGGTGTTCAACATCCGCCAGGGGGTCAAGTTCCACGAGGGCGGGACGTTGGAGCCCCACGACGTGGCCTACACTACCCAGCGCGCCATGCTGCAAGGCCGCACCGACGGTCCGCACTGGATGACGTACGAAGCCTTCTTTGGTCCCGAGTTGTCCATGGCTTCCAGCAAGGACTTTGCCCTGGCCTACCTGGGCAAGGACGCCGAAACGACCACCTTCGAGGATCTGACGGGTGACGAGTTGGTGCAGGTGTGCGAGGCGATCAAGGGAGCGGTGGTCGCCGACGACGCGGCAGGGACGGTCACCTACAACCTGTATGGATCTACCCCGTGGTTCCTGGCGCTGATGGCGCAGACCTTCCTGGGCGGCGTCGTGGACCAGGAGTGGATGGCCGAGAGCGGGGACTGGGACGGCGACTGCGCCACCTGGCAGAACTGGGCCGACCCGCAGGCGGCGGACACCTTGCTCTTCAACGTGGCCAACGGCACAGGTCCCTACAAGCTGGATCACTGGACCCCTGGCGACGAGATCGTGTTGGTGGCGTTCGAGGACTATTGGCGAACCGAGCCGATGTGGGAAGGTGCCCCGACTGGTCCTGCGAGCATCAAGCGCGTCGTGATCAAGGACATCAGCGAGTGGGGCACGAGGCTGGCGATGCTCCAGGCCGGCGACGCCGACTGGATCTACGTCCCGCCCCAGTATCGCCCGCAACTGGAGCCTTATTACAAGACGGTCTGCTACGCCGACGGCAGTTGCGAAGAGGGCAACCCCAGCGGCTACATCGCGGCCTACCGCGACCTGCCGTCGCCCGCCATCACGCCGGCCCAGATGAACTGGGACATCAACGTCGAGGGTGGTAACCCCTACCTGGGCAGCGGCGCGCTGGATGGCAACGGCTTGCCGGCCGACTTTTTCAGCGACATCCACATCCGCAAGGCCTTCAACTACTGTTTCGACTACCAGGCCATGATTCAGGATGCGCTGGCCGGCGATGGGGTGCAGGCGCAAGGCCCGATCCCGCAGGGGATGATGGGCTACCTCGAAGGGGAGAAGCCGCTCTACTCCTATGACCCCGCCAAGTGCGAGGAGGAGTTCAAACTGGCCGACGTGGACAAGGACGGCATCCCGGCCGGCGAGGACGAGGACGACGTGTGGAACCGGGGCTTTTACGTGCAGATTGCCTACAACGCCGGCAACGACACCCGCCGCCTGTCGGCGGAGATCCTCAAGGCCGGCGTCGAGGCGGTCAACGACAACTTCAACATCTTCGTCGTAGAGTTGCCGTGGCCGGTGCTATTGGCCAGCCGGACGGCCGGCAAACTGCCCGTCTACGTCGGGGGCTGGCAGGAAGACTATCACGATCCGCACAACTGGGTGCATCCCTTCCTGCACTCTCAGGGTTCCTACGGCCGGATCGTGCGCATGCCAAAGGAGATGGCGGACGAGTTCGACGCGCTGATCCTGAAGGGGGCCACGACGACCGAGCCCGAGGCGCGCCGCGCCATATACGAGGAACTGCAACGCAAGGCCGTGGAGAACGCTGTCAACGTCTGGATGTACCAGGTGCTCAACCGTGACCACCTGCAGCCCTGGATCCAGGGCTACTATTACAACCCGGCCTACGGCCAGGCGGCGTACAACTGGATCTATGCGCTGTCGAAGGTAGCACCGTAGGAACGGTCTCTGTCCGTGAGTACACGGTGGACCGGATGAACGGAACTATGGGGAGCCGGCAGCGCGCCGGTTCCCCATCTCGGAATAGTTGAGAGAGGAGGCGGCGTTTATGCTGGCGTATATCACCCGTCGTCTATTGATCTTACCCATCCTGATCATTGGCGTGACGATCCTCGTCTTTGGGTTGCTTTCGCTGCTCACGCCTTACGAGCGGGTGGCGCTGTACGTGCAGGATACTCCCAAGCGCCAGGGGGCGATTGACGAACTCATCGTCAAGTATGGGCTGGACGATCCGATCCCCGTCCAATACTGGCGCTGGATGGTCGGGCAGCGAGATCCAGACACCGGCGAGGTCAAGGGCGGCATCCTGCGCGGCGACCTGGGCTTTTCCCAGGTCGGGCGGAGTGCTGTGGCCGAGGTCGTCGCCCGCCGCCTGCCCGCGACCGCCGAACTGGCGCTGTGGTCGGCGGTGCCGATGATCGGCATCGGCATCTGGCTGGGGGTCCTGTCGGCCATCCATCACAACAAACTCCTGGACCAGGTTCTGCGCGTGTTCAGCATCACCGGCTGGTCCATTCCGGTCTTTGTGTTTGGCCTGTTGATGTTGATGATCTTTTATGCCAGGCTGGGTTGGTTTGCCCCGGACCGTCTGTCCGATTGGGCGTCGCGGATCGTCCAATCGGACGCATTCCGGCGCTACACGCAGATCAACACGCTGGATGCACTACTGAACCTGCGCCTGGACATTTTCTGGGACGCGGTGAAGCACCTGATCATGCCGGTCGTTACGCTGTCTTACCTGAACTGGGCGTTTATGCTGCGCGTCACGCGCTCGTCCATGCTCGACACGTTGCGTCAAGACTATTTGACCACCGCCCGCGCCAAGGGGCTGGCGGAGTCGGCGGTCATCCGCCGGCACGCGCTGCCCAACGGGTTGATTCCGGTCGTCACCGTGGGCGGGCTGACCCTGATCGGGCTGCTCAACGGGGTGGTGATTACGGAAACGGTCTTCAACTACCCCGGCATGGGCTCCTTCATGGCGCAGGCGGCGAGTTCTCTAGACGTGGTGTCGGTGCTGGGGGTGACGCTTCTGAGCAGTGTGATCCTGGTGTTTGGCAACCTGATCGTGGACGTATTGTACGGGTTCATTGATCCGCGCATCCGACTGCAATAGAGATTCCGTGGATGAGTACATCCATGCGCGCTCGGAATGACAGGCAACCCATAGGAACTGGCGATGAAGATACTCAAGAAACTGCTGAGAAACCCCACGTCCATGGCCGGACTGGTGTTGTTGTTGGCGTTCACGTTCATCGCGGTGTTTGCGCCACAGATTGCACCACCGCCGGAGAGATCACGCGATCCGTACATGATCCCTCGGGATGGGTTCAGTACGACCCCTGCGGCACCTGACGACGAGCACCCCTTCGGGACAACGGAGGGGCAGTACGACATCTTCTACGGGGTGGTGTGGGGCACGCGCACGGCCTTCCGCGTGGGCGTGGTGGTCACGATCTTTACGACCATCATCGGCCTGGTTGTGGGATCGGTGGCAGCCTTTTATGGAGGTTGGCTCGATGAAGTGCTCATGCGCATCACCGAGATCTTTCAGGCGTTCCCCTTCCTGTTGGCGGCCATCACCATGACCTCCGTGTTACACACGATCTACGGGCGGGGAGAGGCTGGCGCGCTGATGTTCCTGGCCAAGATGTTGGCGCTGGTGACCTTTGGACACAGCCCCGCCAAGCCGGTGGACCCTATGCAGATGCAGATCCTCACCGGCATATTGGCCATCATCGTCTTTGGTTGGATGACCTACGCGCGGGTCATTCGGGGCAACATCCTGGCCGTGCGGGAGTTGGAGTATGCGATGGCGGCTCGAGCCATCGGTGCCGGCAACATGCGCATCCTACTCCGGCATTTGCTGCCCAACGCGATTTTCCCGGTGCTGGTGATCGCCTCGATGAACATCGGGTCCTACGTGTTGAACTTTGCGGCGCTCAGTTTCCTGGGGCTAGGTGCGCAGAGGGGGTACGCCGACTGGGGCCAGATGATCAATTTTGCCCGCAACTGGATTCCCTCGCTGGCCGACCACTGGTACATCGTCGTCTATCCCGGTATGGCGATCGTGCTGTTCGTGCTGGCCTGGAACCTGGTAGGGGACGTCCTGCGTGACGTCCTCGACCCGCGCATGCGGGGGAGGGGTAATGGATTCTAATGCCACCGGTCATAGGCTCAGGCCTCAGGCTTCGGTCTGGGCCTCGGAGCGATGTTTGGCCCAATGGGTATCTTGAAGGACTATGACTTGCGCCGGGCAGCAGCGGGGCTGTTGCTCCTGGTTATCGGGCTGTGCTGTGCGACCTTCGTGGTCGCCAACCTGGCCAGGGATGTCTCGCTGTGGGCCTTCGGCCGGCGCGCCAGGGCGGTGGTGGTGGAGACCTGGGCTGAACCGATTGGTGAAGAGTCGGGTTTCCAGTATTTCGTACGCTACCAGTTCCAGACAGCAGACGGCCAGACGATTACCAGGAAGGCGAGCGTTGCAGCGCAAGAGTGGGCTAGCCTGGGGCTGGGGGGGGCGGTGGAGGTGGTCTACTTGCCCCTCTATCCGGCCCACAATCGGCTCGATGACTCCCGCCTTGTGCCCGTCCTGGCCTGCACCTACCTGCCATTGATGTTTCTGAGCGGGGCAGGATTAGTGTGGGGGTGGCGTCTTTCGGAGCCTATCCGTGCCCGGGTCCTGCGGCGAGGACCGCCCCCGGAGATCGGTTCAATGTGCCGGGAAGACGGTGGTGGGAGACAGAGGAGGCGGATGAGGCGGGTGG
>DATKWP010000353.1:0-5170 GCA_035529535.1 Anaerolineae bacterium
CTGCCGATCCTGCTGGCGCGGACGCGAAGGAATGCGGAATGCGGAATGCGGAGTGAGTACGTCCCTTACGTCCGAGGGGCCATCGTGGATGAGACCATCCAGACAACCCGTTCGACAGGCTCAGGGCAGGTTCCGTCAGGCTTTCGCGGTCAGCACGTGACGTGAAACACGCCAACTACCGCGCCCTCGGCTTCGTTCCACGCCCGGACCGCCTCCCCGGTGGGCAGCAGTTCCACCTGGCATCCTTTCTGCTGGAAATACGCAGCCGCCTCGTCCGATAGCCCCAGCAACCCGCTCTGTCCCGTGCCGAAGATGATGCGGACGGGTACGTCCGAGCGGACGGGTACGTCCGGTTGTGCCCCTTCTTCGTAGATGTGCTCGGCTTCCGCCAACGAGACGACGTGCGAAGTGCCATACACCGCCTTGGACAGTTTTTTCTTGCGCTTCTTCACCTGGCCGTCGAGCCGGATGAGGATGTCCTCGTGGTGGGTCTCCCCCTCGACGGTGATCGAGCCGAACTTTGTTCCATCAATCCTGGGCTTCATCTTGCGCCTCCACCACTCTCTGTGGCTGTTTGAAGGGCCTCACGCCTTCACCCGATACCAATACCGGTAATGCTCTTGAAATCCCAACGTGGAGTACAGTCGCAACGCTGGCTCGTTGTCCACCATCACCTGCAAATACGCCGTGTGCGCCCCTTGCTCCTTGCCCCAAATCAATATACCACTTGACATTCTCCCAACCTTGTGATATAGTAAAAGTACTTTGGAAAACAAAGTACTTTCCAGATACACTTCAATTAACAGTACGGAGGTTTGCTATGTCAACGCATGTCAGTTTGAAAGAGGCAGAACGAAAGGCCTTCAGGACCGCTTTCCAGGATGGCTTGTGGGACATCTTTATCGGTTGCGTCATCCTGCAATTCGCCATCGCTCCTTTGCTCAGCCGTCGTCTGGGAGACTTTTGGAGCTCGGCGGTGTTCCTTCCCTTCTGGGCGCTAGCCTTTCTTGCCACCTGGTTGGTCAGGAAGTATGTGGTCAGGCCCCGCGTCGGCGTGGTGAAATTCGGCGCGTCGCGCAAGACCAGATTGATCCGATTCAACGTGGTGATGCTCGTACTGAACCTCGTTGCGTTCATCCTGGGCATCCTCGCAGCGTTGACCTTTGGTGCTGTGCCGGGCTGGACGTACCCAATAGGTTTCGGCCTCATCATCCTGGTTGGGTTCAGTGTCGCAGCGTACTTTCTGAATTTCACTCGCTTGTACATCTACGGTGCGCTGACCGGTCTTTCACCGCTCGTCGGTGAGTGGTTGTACGTGGTTATGAAAGCCCCTCATCACGGTTTCCCGATCACCTTTGGCGCCACGGCAGGCATCATGATACTCACCGGGCTGGCCCTACTTTTTCGCCTCCTGCGAGACTACCCCATCCCCACGTACGAACCGACCTCAGAGAAGGAAATCGGATGACCGACCAGCAACCTGGCCAGGTAACGCTGCACCCCCTGGCGGACATTGATCAGGTCATCCACGCTCCCGCCCGGTTGATGGTGCTGACCTACCTCTACGTAGTCGAGAGCGCCGATTTCATCTTCCTGATGCGCCTGACAGGGCTGACGTGGGGAAACCTGTCCACGCATTTGACCAGGCTGGAAGAGGCAGGCTACGTGACGATCGAGAAGGAATTCAAGGGCAAGAAACCACATACCGTGATACACCTGACCGAGCAGGGCCGGGCCGCTTTCCGAGAATATAAGAAGAGCATGAAACAAGTGCTTGACGACTTGCCTGACTAAAACGACGATCTGACGGGTTTCTAGAGAACCCGTCAGATCTTCTCAGTTCCTCAGTGTCATAGGCAGGTAGACCTTACTTCCATTGCTGATCGCGACCCCCACTCCCGTCGCCCCTTCCTCGGTGGTGACCTCCACCTGGTTGACCAAAGCCCCAGTATAACCTATCTCGACGGTGACGACGAACGTGTGCTCCCAAGTACCGCCCGGCGCGGTGATGGTCGGCGTCCAGGCGAGCACGCCTGTGGGAGTGACGTGAGCGGGCAACGTATCTGTGACGGTGGCGTGCAGGTCCATCCCGCCGACGTTGGCGACGCGGATGGTGTAGGTCAAGGGTTTTCCGGGCTGCACGGGATCGGGGAGGGCCTGCTTGTGTACCGTCAAGGCAGGCGTGGCATCCGCAGAAACCGCCTGGAGCATGTCGTAGGCGCCCGACGAACCGGCCGGGCGATAGTCCACCAACACGATGGCGTGGACCTTGGTCCAGTCCACCACGTTGCTCAATTCGGGCGTGTCCAGCGTGAACACTGCGGTCGCCCCGTGTGCCAGGGCTGGGGAAACGCCGGTCGAAACCGCGGCACGGACGATGCGCCCCGTGATGTGGTCCACGTTCGGGTCCACCGGCGTATGCTCTTCGTACACGAGCGCGTGGACGGTCGCCGAGTTGCCGGTCGAGAGGGCCACTCCGCTGAGATTGGTGAGTTCGACGTCGAAATGCATGCGATTCCCCAGGCGCCAGCCTTCGGCTTCGATCTCTGCCTGGGGTGGTCGCGCCAATTCAGCTTCAACCATGGCCTGGTACGTATCGTGAGCGCTGGAGCCCAGGTAGCCGTTGCTGATCTGGTGCCCGCTATCCACCATGACCAGGGGCAGGCTGACCGATCCCGGGCCATGCGCGGCCCACCAACGGCCTATACGATTTCCGAGGGGGGCGTCCACATCCTGCTCCAGGAACACGACGGGCTGGCCTGCCGCCGCGTACTCATTGGCGAGTTGATCTACCACTGGACCAGTGGCCTCGCTCAGCCCTCAGCCAGGGCGCATGAATGTCTCCAAGGCCACCAGGCGGCTCTGCGCCAGGGACTCGCTGCCTGGCGGCTCAGCCGCCTGCAAGTGCGTGAGCGCCGGCTGCCAGCCCACCGCCATGACGGCGGACAGTAGAATAAACGCTCGGACAAGTCGGTGCATCTGATACGCCTAACTATGCCACCAGTATACATCGGAGTATCGGCAAGTCAAGCATTTGGGAGGCTCGTAAGACCTGACGGGTTTTCCGAAACCCGTCAGGTCTTCAGCGGGGTGGGCCGTGGGTTTCCGTAGACGGGCAGTGTAGTATAATAGTGCCCAGGGTCGGAGAGTGGTCGAACTGGTAGAGACACGGATTGGAGGGTGAGAATGAGCAAACTGGATCTGCGCAAGCAACTGAAGCACCTGTACGCTCCCTCGGCGAAGAAGGTGGAGGTGGTGGACGTCCCCCGCTTCGAGTTCGCGATGGTGGACGGGGAGATCGAGCCAGGCCGGGGCCCGGAAGATTCGCCCGCCTTTCAGGAGGCGCTGGAGGCGCTGTACGGCATCTCCTACACGCTCAAGTTCGCCTCGAAACTGCGCAAGGAAGACCCGCTGGACTATACCGTGATGGCGCTGGAGGGACTGTGGTGGGTGGAGGAGGGTGAGTTCGACATCACCCACCCGGAAGGTTGGCGCTGGACGCTCATGATCATGCAGCCGGACCACATCACCCCCGGAATGTACGAAGACGCGCTGCGGCAACTTCGGCAAAAGAAGGGGGAGCGACCAGGCTTCTCCCGGCTGCGCTTCGAGAGTTTCCAGGAGGGGCTGTGCGTGCAGATCATGCACGTCGGCCCCTACGCGGAGGAGTCAGCCACCATTGCCAGGATGCACGCCTTCGCCCAGGAGAACGGCTACCGGCTGTGCGGCAAGCACCACGAGATCTACCTGGGCGACCCGCGGCGGGCCAGCCCGGAGAAGATGAAGACCGTCCTGCGCCACCCGATCACTGCATAGGCCGTAGACCTGACAGGTTACGGGTGCTCCGATGGTCCTCTGTCATTCCGAGCGAAGCGAGGAATCTCGGCACCCATCGGCGTACGCCCGTGGGCAACCTGTCAGGTCTTCAGGAGTGACACCTTGCTTCAATGGCTTCTACAGTCAGAGGAACCCTGGACCCGCTACCGTACCCTGGTAGACCTGCTCGACCGGCCTGCGGGCGACCCCGAGGTACAGGCAGCGCGTGCCGAGATGCTGGCCCACCCCCAGGTGCAAGCACTGGTCGCCGAGGCCGCCGCCTGGCCCGGTGTAGCGCTCACGCGGCACAACGACGCCAGCCATCCGCTGTACCGGCTCAGCACCCTGGCCGATTTCGGGTTGCGGGCGGACGATCCCGGCATGTCTGCTGCTGTCCAGGCCGTCCTGGCCCACCAGTCGCCGGAGGGAGCGTTCCAGACCTTACTGTGCATCCCCAGGGCCTTCGGCGGGACCGATGAGGATACGTGGGCCTGGGTCCTGTGCGACGCGCCGACCCTCTTGTACGCCCTGCTGGCGTTCGGGTTGGGAAATGACGCGCGCGTCCAGCGGGCGGTGGAGCACCTGGACGGGCTGGTGCAGGACAACGGCTGGCGCTGCACTGCCGCGCCGGAACTGGGCAAGTTCAGGGGCCAGGCCGCCGGTCAGACCCCTGTCCCATAGCCAACGTGCTTGCCCTCAAAGCCCTTTCGCTGGTGCCAGACGCGGACGGGTACGTCCGACTCGATAGCCCTACGACGCGGACCGGCGTCGCCATGCTGCTGGACCATTGGGAGCAGCGCGGGGAGCGCAAGTTCTACCTGTTCGGCATCGGCACGGACTTTCGCAAACTCAAGTACCCCTGCGTGTGGTACGACGTTCTGCACGTGGCGGACGTGCTCAGCCGCTTCCCGTTCGCCCATGCCGATCCTCGCTTGCGCGAGATGGTGGACACGATTGCCGCCCAGGCCGGCGATCAGGGGCGTTATACCGCCGGCTCGATGTACGTGGCCTGGAAGGGCTGGTCTTTCGCCGACAAGAAGCACCCCTCCCCCTGGCTGACCTTCCTGGTGCTGCGTATCCAGAAGCGCATGGCCGAAGTGGTTTAGTGAGGCTTGGGCTGGCTCAAAAGTTGCTGGGCTGGTAGCCGAACTGGCATCCGCCCTGCTCACTCATCGCTCGCAACGTGCCGTCTATGACGTGCTCGTCGGTGCCACTCTCGAAATTGAAAAAGATGTGCGAGCGGCCAGTCGTCGCGTTGAACGCCAGCCCGCCGTTCTGCGGCGGCCCCCAGATGAACAGCCCGCGACACTCTACGCGCACGATGTGAGCCATCCACGGCGCCAGTTCGCGCCAG
>DATKWP010000354.1:0-20732 GCA_035529535.1 Anaerolineae bacterium
GAATAACCAATGCTGAGAAAGATCGGCTTGTCCTCGACCTTCGCTCTCTGCAGTGCCTCCTCGCCCCAGGGATACCAGTCCACCGGGTTTTCGGTGTGCTGAAGCAGATAGGGGCTGGTCTCGTTCACCAGGTGGTTAGGCATTGCTCACTCCTATGCCGATGATTGTAACAGGAGGATAGAAAATGTCAAACTATACGAACCATGTCAGGATGACAGGTGATGGTTGTTGGTGAAGAGCACCGCCTGCAATTCCTGGTAACTGGCATTTCTACCGGGAAGCAGTACAATATGGTTGCGCGCAGAGGTGCCGCCTGCCAGGCCGCTGCCTTGCCAGCGGCTTGCGGGAAGAATGATGGTGCGCTTTTTCGCTATCCAGGGCCAAGAAGGGAGTCTCGTGAAGAAGAAACTGCGTGGACTCAAGCAGCGTGACATCCAACTGGATTTCAGCCTCTACCGGGTTGGTGTGCCCATGCGGGGCCTTTCCGACATGGAGCTGAGCGTGGTGGACATTTGGCCGGAGGGGGCCGAAAAGGCGATCGTGTTCGTGCACGGCTACGCCGGCTGTGCCGAGACCTGGGAATACCAGGTCAACCACTTTGCGCGCCGGTATCGCGTCGTCGTGCCCGACCTGCGCGGCCATGGCCAGAGCGATGCCCCCTTCACTGCGTACACCATGGCGGAACTGGTGGAGGACATCCATACGCTCGCGGAGACGCTCGACCTGCCGGAGAAATTCATCCTGGTCGGACATTCCTTCGGCGGCTCCATCTGCGTCGAGTACGCCAACGCGCACGCGGAACGGCTGGAGAAGTTGGTCCTGATCTCGACGGCTGGCGAGTATCCGGTTCCCCGCACGGCGTCCTGGCTCTCGCGCGTCCCCACTGCCGCTTTCCGCCCCTGGTGGAAATACCGCCCGCGTTGGAACGCCGAGGTGCACGTGATGAAGCGCATGATGCTGAACAACATGTCCAAGTGGCAGGGCTGGCCGCTGCTACGGAACATCTGCACCCCCACGCTCATCATCACGGGGGAAAGGGATCGCTATTTCCCCCGGTACGTGTTCGAAGAGGTGGGCAAGATGGTGCCGGGGGCCGAGGTGATTGACGTAGGCGCATCCAAGCACAAGGTGCAGATCGAGCGGTCCCAGGCGGTCAACCGCGCCATCGAGCGTTTCATCGGTGAAGAAGCCGAGGGGCACCGGCTGTCCTGGCGCGAGCAGACCGCGTGTGCTACACTGCCGGCGAATCGCCCCTGGCTCAGGAGCTACGGTAGCCATACGCCATGTACCGTTCCCGTTCCACGCCAGCCACTCCACCGATTCCTGGAAGCAGCAGCCGAAAATGTACCCAAGCGCACGGCGACCGTATTCTATGGCTCCAGCCTGACCTATCAGCAACTCGAATGGCAGGCCAACCAGTTCGCCCACGCATTGCACGGCCTGGGCATCCAGCCGGGAGAGCGGGTCATGGTGGTGCTGCCCAACATGCCGCAGATGATCGTCGCTTACTACGCCACGCTCAAGATCGGCGGCGTGGTGGTGCTCCCCAACCCCGACGCCGACGCGCCGGCCATCATCGAGCAGGTCCGGCAGACCGGTGCGCAGGTGCTGGTCACGCTGCGGGAGTTTGGCGGCCTGGCACGGGCGGTACAGGCGCATGCCCCGCTCACCCTCGTCTTCGCCGACGTCCGCGAAGCCGTTTCCACCTCCGTCTACAAGCAACTCCTGGCCCGCTGGGAAGCGGCCGGCCTGGGCGAACAAGACAAGGCGGACAGAAGTTACGGGGGCCATCTGATGAGAAAACTGATGATGGACGCGGCCCGCACGCCGCCCCAAGTCGAGGTCACCAGCCAGGACCTGGCCGCCGTCCTCTACACCAGTGGAACGACCGACGAACCCAAGGGGGTACGCCTGACCCACGGCAACCTGGTCGCCAACGCCATCCAGACCCGCCACTGGATCCCCGACCTGCGGTATGGCCAGGAGACCTTTCTCTCGGTCATCCCGCTGACCCACAGTTACGGCATGACCAGTGCGATGAACGTGCCGATTGCCCTGGGGGCCACCATCGTACTGCTCCCTGTCTTCGAGTTGGGGCAGGTACTCCAGCACATCAAGCAATACAGCCCTACCATCTTTCCCGGCGTCCCTTCGATCTACATGGCCATCAACCACGCACCCAACGTGCGCTCCTACGGGGTATCGTCCATCAAGGCCTGTATCAGCGGCGCGGCTCCTCTGCCCATCGAGGTGCAGGAGGCGTTCGAGAAACTCACCCACGGTCGGCTGGTCGAAGGGTACGGGTTGACCGAGGCCTCGCCCGTGACGCACGCCAATCCCCTGGAGGGAGTCCGCAAAGCCGGCTCGATTGGCATCCCGGTCCCCAACACCGACGCCAGGATCGTAGACCTGGTGACCGGGGAGGATCTCCCCGCCGGGCAGATCGGCGAATTGCTGGTCAAAGGGCCACAGGTGATGCAAGGGTACTGGGCCGAGGAGGATTCAGGGGACTCAGAGTCGGTGCTGAAAGATGGGTGGCTCTACACGGGTGACGTGGCGGTGATGGACAGCGACGGCTATTTCCAGATCATCAGCCGCAAGCGGGATGCGATCCTGGCCGGCGATTATAGCGTGTATCCCCGAGACGTGGAGGAGGTGCTGTACGAGAACAGCAAGGTCATGGAAGTGGCCGTCGTGGGCGTTCCGCGGGGAGAAGGCAGGCAACAGGTCAAAGCCTTCGTGGTCCCCCGCCCCGGCACCACCCTTTCCAAAGAGGAACTGCTCGACCTGTGCCGGCGCCGCCTGGAAGAGTACGCCGTGCCGTGGGAGATCGAGTTCCGCGAGACGCTACCCAAGTCGTTCGTGGGCAAGGTGTTGCGACGCATGCTGGTTGAGGAAGGGTGACTTGGCACTTTGACCGTATTGCGGCCCGATTGGATCGTCGCCCTGCTGGCGAAGCGGTCCCCCAACGTCACATATTTCGTCGAGACCGAGGAACCGGTCGTCGCCCTGACGATTGACGATGGGCCGGACGCCGCCACGACGCCCAACATCCTGGACGTGCTCAAGCGACACGGTGCGCGCGCCACGTTTTTCTTGATCGCGAGCCGCATCCAGGGGAACGAAGAGGTGGTTGCTCGCACCGTGGAAGAGCATCACGAAATCGGCAACCACCTTACGGCGGACGAACCGAGCGTTCTGCTGGACGGTGCTGAGTTTGAGCGGCGCTTGCTGGAGGCCGACGGTGTACTCTCGCGGTTCGCGGACGTGCGCTGGTTCCGGCCGGGATCGGGCTGGTACAATAGAGAGATGCTCTCGATCCTCGACGAGCACGGGTATCGGTGCGCCCTCGGCTCCGTCTACCCCTTCGACCCGCAGTTTCCATCGGCCTGGTTCGCGGCACGCTACGTGCTGTGGACTGTGCGGCCTGGCTCGATCATCATTCTGCACGACTATGGAGGGCGTGGCGAGCGCACGGCGACTGCTCTGGCCACGATACTGCCAGAACTCAGCCGCCGCGGCTGGCGTGTGGTCACGTTGTCAGAAATCACGTAGCACAACAAGCGACCGCGCCCCGAGGATGGAGCGCGGTCAATGCGTGCGACGGGGAACTATCCGTCAACGCTCGGCGTAGAAGGCGATGCCCACCGTGCCAGGGCCGGCGTGGGTGCCGATGGCGGGGCTGACCGTAGTGCGGTAGACCGTGGAGATGCCAAAGCGCTCCTCGACCCGCCCGACGATCTCGTCCCCCTCCTCGGGGCTGCCCACGTCAATGATGGCAGCCTCGGCCATCCGTTTCCCGTTCAGCCGCTCTGCTGTCACGTCCAGCATCTGGGCGACCGCCTTACGCTTGGTGCGGATCTGGCACAGCGGCTCAACGGTTCCATGTTCCAGATGCAACAAGGGCTTGATGTTGAGCGCAGTACCGAGCAGACGCTTGGCCCCGCCGATGCGTCCACCCAGGTACAGGTACTCGAGCGTGTCCACGGCGAACAGCACGTGTACCCTGTCCCGCATTTCCTCAGCAGTCGCCACGACCTCAGCGAGGGATTGGCCGGCCACCGCCGCCCGCGCCGTGGCCAGGACGATGAACCCTAATCCCATCGAGGTCGAGAGAGAATCCACCACGCGGATGGTGAACTCGGGCATCTGCGCCTGCGCCGCCAGCGCGTTGGCAACCGTGCCGCTGAGTTTCGAGGAGAGGAAGACGCCGACGACCGCGTCAGCCCCGGCACCGGCCTGGCGGAAAAACTCCTCGAATTCTCCAGCCGAGGGCTGAGAGGTGGTGGGGATGACCTTGGCCGCCCGCAGACGGCGGTAGAACGCCGGGGGGTCTATGTCCACCCCGTCCCGGAGGCGCTCTTCACCCCAGGTGAGCCAGAGAGGGATCACCGGGATGCTCAGGCTGTCCAGCGCTTCCTTGGGGATGTAGGCCGAACTGTCCGTCACTACTACGATCTTACGATTGCTCATTTTTATCTCCCTTCCTGATGAATCCAAGAATGCTGACAGCTAGAACACTGAACCGGGGAGCAGGATACGCCGGTGGACAAGGAGACAAGGAGACGAGGAGACAAGGGGACAAGGGACGAGGCCTTGTCTACTCTGGTCCCTGTTTCTCGGATAGTTACGATCCAGCCTTGACGACCGTGCCGCAGTAGGGACACTCAGCCGTGCGGGGATCGTGCCATTCGACTTCGTCGGGGACCAGTGACGCCCCACAGCCATCAGGGCTAGATCCCCGCACGATCGAGCAGGAAACTGAGCGCGATGGACACCAGGCCGGCGACCAGAGTGCGCAATCCGTAGCCGATCAGGCTGCGTCCAGAGATTCGCCCAAGGAACATTCCCAGCCCGAACAGGCCGAGCAGGGCGACAACCAGAGAGAGCGCATAACTGACCAGGATGTTGCCAATCAAGGAGGCCACGAAGAGCGGTACAAGCACGACCAGCGCGGCCAGGCAAGGGGCCAGGCCGTCCACCAGCGCCACGATGACCACTGCCAGGCGCGATGCACGTCCGATCTTGGTCTTGCTCTGGTCGGTGAACGACAGCCGCTCCAGTTCGACGAGTTCCCGTTGGCGCTCGGCCGCCTCGGTGAGATAGGCCCCCCACAGGCCCGAAACCCCCATGGAGATGGAGGTAGCGACGCCAATGTGGATCACGCTGCGCGCGTCGCGGACGCCACCAATGTAACTGCCCATCAGGATGCCGATCGTGGTCAGTACGCCATCGAAGGCATTCATGGCGAAATAGCGGCGGGCGATCTCTGCCACGCCAGCGATACGGCTGTACTCACGCAGATGATTGACACCTTGGGCGAGAAGGCCCACACCGTCACGATGGCCTTCCATGGCTAGTCTTGTGTCGTGGCGACATCCTCGATAAGCAGGTTACCGGCTGCCACCTCGTCAACCGAGTGAATGGCGCCGCCGTTCTCCTCGACGACGCCCTTGATCATCTCGTAACTTAGACTGCGGCCCTCGATAGTGATCTTGACATTTTCGACACGCCGGTCAATCTCGGAAAGCGAGATGTTGACCCCATCCACCCCTTCCAGGTCCGCCAACAATTGGACCAGGGTCACGACACCCGGATCCAGGGGTTTCAGCACATCCAGTACCAATCGTCGCAGGTTTCCCATCTTTCTTCTGATTCACTCCTTCAACGGCATGAGCGCCCGGGCGAAAATCAGGTAGCCAGTGTGGGCTACCATGCGGTCCATGGGCCGCAGGCGTGCGGGCACCGCCTTGTATGGCCGAAGCAACAACTCCTCCACTTCGATCAGGCCAAAGTTGGCCTCGTCCAGTGCACCGATCAGGCGAGCAACCTGATTGGTGGTCGGCAGGATACAGCCAAAGAAACCGCCGCTGGCAAGCGCCACGTGGGCCTGTGCCAGATAATCCCACGGATTGGACAGGTCCAGGAACAGCGCATCGGCGTCGCGCTCGTCGAACCCTGCCGCGACGTCGCGCAGTTTCAGCTCCACGAACTCGGCCAAACCCAACCGTTCCAGGTTCTCGTGGGCCAGGTGCTGCATCTCTGGGCGCACCTCGTAGGAATATACGCGCCCGGTGGGGCGGACTGCCCGCGCCAGGACCAGCGTCAGCCCACCACTGCCGGTACCGGCCTCGACCACGCGGCATCCGGTGCCGACGCTCATTTTCATCAGGATGTAGCCAGCATCTTTGGGATAGACGATCTGCGTCGTGCGCTTGAGATCGCGCAAGAGGTCATCAGCAGAGGGCTTGAGGAACAGGAACGGATGCCCCAGATGGGTAGACAACCGCATCCCCCAAGGGGCTCCAATCAGATCGTCGTGGGCCAATATCCCACGGTGGGTATGAAGCTGCGCGCCTGGCTCCAGCCGGACGATGAACGATTTGCGGTCGCCACCGACCAGCAGAGCCAGGTCACCAGGGTGTGCATCTTGCACGGCTTTCTCGGCAACCAACTTGTCCTCAGACATGATTATAGTACACTTCCGCCACAGCGCAACCTTGACCTTCCCGAAAGTTTCCAAGTATGCTGCGAATATCAAGGATGCTCCAAAGTAGCGGTGCGCGTGCTGAGTGCTTTCACTTGAACTTTCGGGAAGGTGGCAGTTTGACTTGAAGGCAAGATAGTGGTACACTAGGTATAGTAGTGTGGGCCACAATGTTGACGTTCCGATCTGCACGATTCTATCAGCGAACTCCAGGATAAGGAGGGTCACCGCATGGCGGAGAAGAAAAAAGTGGTCATCTGCATTGAGGACGAACCCGAGATGATTGACCTGGTTCAGTTGATCCTCGGGCGCAAGGGATTCGATCTCGTGGGCGCCGTTGGTGGGCGGGAGGGCCTGGAAACGGTGCGCCGGCTCAAGCCCGACCTGGTGCTGTTGGACCTCATGATGCCGGACATGGACGGCTGGGAGGTCTATCAGCAGATGAAGGCCGACGAAGAACTCAAGAACATCCCGGTCATCGTCGTCACGGCGAAGGCACAGAGCATTGACAAAGTCCTGGGACTGCACATTGCCAAGGTAGACGACTATGTGACCAAGCCGTTCGGCCCGCAGGAATTGCTGCAAAGCGTCAATAAAGTACTGGGGCTCTAGTCCTGAGCCCGGTGGTTCCCATCATCGTGTTCATAGGGCATGTCCAACCACCGGACGTGTCACCGTTGGCACTCTGATGGGTGGACGGTGATGCGTTCCACCTTTGCGGGAGGCAGGCGATGGAACTGAAGGTAGTGCGGATCGAGAAGCCGGAGACGGTGAACCTCATTCTGGGCCAGGCACATTTCATCAAGACGGTCGAGGATCTCCACGAAGCGTTGGTGAGCAGTATACCGGGCATCAAGTTCGGCCTGGCCTTCTGTGAGTCTTCGGGGCCGGCACTGGTGCGCGCCAGCGGCACCGACGACGAATTGCTGGAACTGGCCAAGCGGAACGCGCTGGAGTTGAGCGCAGGGCATAGTTTCATCATATTCCTGGGCGCAGGCTTTTACCCGGTCAACGTGCTGAACGCGGTCAAGATGGTACCCGAAGTGTGCCACATCTTCTGCGCCACAGCCAACCCGGTTGAAGTCATCCTGGCGGAGACGGAGCAAGGGCGCGGCATCCTCGGCGTCGTGGACGGCATTCTCACCAAAGGCATCGAAACGGAAGGCGACGTCGCCTGGCGCAAGGACTTGCTCCGCACGATTGGTTACAAGTTGTAGCAGTTCCCTATACGATGTGGACAACGGTGCGGAACGAGACACGAGGCGAGCGACTGTTGGGGCGTGTGCGTCGCTGCGCCAGTTTCCTGTGTCGCCTGCGAGGGCTGACCTTCCGGCGAACCATGGGCGAAGACGAAGGATGCCTGCTGGTGGGAGACCGTGAGAGCCGCGTGGACGCCGCCATTCACATGTTCTTTGTTTTCTTTCCCATCGCCGCGATATGGCTGGATAGGAGCGGGCGCGTGGTAGACGCCAAACTGGCGCGGCCGTTCCGCCCCCTCTACGTCCCTCGTGCGCCGGCGCAGGACGTGTTGGAAGGATCGCCAGCGTTGTTGGAGCGGGTGGGAATCGGAGATCAACTGCGCTTTGGAGAATGAATAGTGCATCGAAGAATCGTCGTCGTTCTGGCCATTTTCGTGGGGATCGGTATGCTGACTGCGCCGGCGCAGGCCCAGTCAGGCGGGCCATCGTCACCCACCACGCCATCCCAGACCACGGTACCCCAGACGATGGTGCACATCGTGCAGCCAGGCGAGACGCTGTTCTCCATCGCCCGGCAGTACGGCCTGACAGTGGATGCAATCACTCACGCCAACGGCATCGCTGACCCACGGCGCATCTACGTCGGCCAGCGCCTCGTCATTTCCGGCGGCAAAGGAGGAGTGGACACAACAGACACAGCGCCCTACATGATCCAGGCGGGCGACACGTTATTCTCTATCGCCACGCGATACTTGACCACCTGGCAGACGCTGGTCGAGATGAATGGCCTGCTTTCGCCCGACGCGATTCATGCCGGGCAGATCGTCCAGGTCCCGGCGCTGGGCGAGCCGGCCACCGCCGAGCAGGTCACCCGCCCACCAGTCAGCGGGGGCGTGGTCTACATCGTGCGCCCTGACGATACGCTGCTCCGCATTGCGCTGCGCTACGGGGTCTCCCCGTGGGCATTGGCGGCTGCCAGCCGCGTAGCGAATCCGGCCCTGATCTATGCGGGCCAGGAACTGGGAATCCCCGGCGACGGGCCTGGCCTGTTGCCGGCCCCCTTCGTCTCTGTCGAGGTACAGCCGTTGCCGGTGTCTCAGGGAACGACCCTGGTGGTCGCAGTGCACACCACAGAACCCATCACTTTGAAGGGGAGCCTGTTCGGCCAGGAAGTGGGCTTTGCCGAAGAAGGGGGCACGTATTACGGGCTGGTAGGAGTTCACGTGTTCACAGAACCCGGCCTGTATGACCTGGAATTGAGAGCCGTAGATGGACAGGGCCGGAACACGGCGATCACCACCGGTGTCATCGTGCAAGATGGGAACTTTGGCCACGAGCGAATCAACCTGCCTGCCAGCCGGACCAGCCTGCTCGATCCGGCCGCTATCGCCGCCGATCGCGAGCGCCTCGACTCGCTACGCCACACGTTTATCCCGGAGCGGTATTGGACGTTGCCCTTCCAACGCCCATGCGCGGGGGCGATCTCCTCTTACTTTGGCACTCACCGCGCATACAACGACGGGCCATACACCAGTTATCACGCAGGGGTAGACTTTCGGGTTCCAGGAGGCACACCGGTGGTTGCACCTGCGGGGGGCGTGGTGCTGCTGGCCGAGCCACTGACCTTGTTGGGCAATGCCATCGTCATAGATCACGGCTGGGGGGTGGTGACGAGTTACGCGCACCTCTCCGCCATCGAGGTCCAGGCTGGCCAATGGATCTCGCAGGGTGAACTGATCGGCAAAGTGGGGAACACCGGCCTGTCCACGGGCGCTCACCTCCACTGGGAGATGTGGGTCAGCGGGAACAGCGTGAGCGCGCTGCAGTGGCTGGAGGAATCCCCTCCCTGGACAGCCCCCGCGTGGTCAGCGGCCGGCGGCTGATGGCCTGCCGCAGGCTGACAGGTCGGCGCCTCTCAGCAAGGTGAAGGGTCGGCCTCACTTGCGCCCACGTCCTCGCTGTCGCAGGGGCCGCTCTCTTCTTCGATGAGCATCTGGGCCTGGTCGGCATACGGAGCCGGTACCAGGATCCGCACTTCTCCCAGGCCATCTACCGTGATGCCGATGACGCGCCCCAGGCTCTCATAGTCCAGCAGCACCGGGATGCCCGCGTCCTCCAACTTGGCCTTGATCACCTGAGCCCTCAGCAGTCCTTGCTCTATGCACACCACGATCATCCCAGGGTGACGTGAGTGCTCTTGCTGTTTCTGGTGTTTACCCTCTTGCATGTTTCGCCTCCATGGACATCAATCCTAGTGTGCCTCAACTGGGCATATTTGTCAAACTGGGACAAGCCTGGTATAATAGCACCTGTATTTCTGCGGTGACCCGTATGTAGGAGAGGTGACGTTGATCCAGCGCAAGACTCAGAACCCCGCGTATTGGGGCGACGAGTTTACGATAACTCCAGACGACATCCAGCATCTCAGCACATTGTTGGTCGAAGAGGAACTGCCGCGCTCGGCTCAGGAACTGGGCCGGGCACTGGTTTTGTATCGCTGTCGCCAGGAAGAGGCGCTCATCGAGCGCGCCATGTCCAAAGGCACCCCGTACCAACCCGGGCGCAGTTACGAAATCGGCGAGCAAGTAGTCTTTCCGGTATTGGGCTACCGCGTAGGGGAAGTCGTGGGCGTGCGCCCCGGCCACAATCCTGAATATGGCTCATTTCGGGTGGTCCAGGTGCGGTTCGAAGGTGGCAAGAAGCGAGAGTTTGCCGCCGAATTGACGATTGACCACCCGCTCAACCACGAATCCCAGGCCGACACAGGGGCAGGTATGGAATGGCGCACACCTGAGGAGCTGGCCGCCCTGTATGGCCCTCAGATCGGGGCGATATTAGAGAACCACCTCGAATCCGAGCCCAGTTTTACTCGCCTGGCCGGCAAGTGGTTCCGCCGGGACCTGCTGGTCGAGGTGCACACGGGGCATCTGAACCTGGCGGAGGCAGTGCTCGACGTGGCGGCAGGAGGACCGTTGCCAACGGATGCCCTGCTGGGCGACCTGGAACTGCCGGAAGAGATCACCCCACAGTTACGGGTCTTTTCGCTGAATTATGCCCTCCAGGAAGATGAGCGCTTTGACGAGGTGGGGCCAGCGGGCGAAGTACTGTGGTTCCTCCATCGCATGGAACCAGCAGGCGTCCAGTCCGTCCCCACCTATCTGCAATATCAGCCCTTAAAGTACGACCCTCTGTTACTGACCAGCGAGATGCTGTCATTGGAGCGGGAACTGGACGACGAATGGGCAAACCTCAACGGGCCGGCCGAGGTCCATGAGCCGATGACGATCGTCCTCACCTATCCCCACTGGAGGTCCGGCACGTTGCCGCTTGCCAGCCAGCTGGCGCACATCTTCCCGACCGGCCGTACGCGCCGCATCCGATTCCTTATCGTGGACGGCGAGACAGGGATGGAGATGCCGGCCTGGGTGGTGCGCGAGGGCCGTTACGTCTATGGCCTGGAAGAGTGGTACCGGACCCACGACGTACCGGCAGGAGCCTACCTGGAACTGGCGCGCGGCCACAAGCCGGGGACGGTCGAAGTCAGGCGACGCAGCCGCCGGCCCAGGCGGGAATGGGTTCGCGTCGCCTTATCGGTCGAAGAGCAACTGACCTTCGAGATGCGTAAGAAACTCATCGCCTGTGAGTATGACGAGTTGAGAATCGTGGCAGAGGAAGATTCCAGAGCAATGGACGCTGTGTGGACCCGCGCGCACGAGCAGCGACTAACACTCGCCCAGCTGATCGCCAGGGTCTTTCCCGAACTGGCCAAACTGAGTCCGCAGGGCACTGTTCACGCAGCGACGCTCTACAGTGCGGCCAACGTCGTGATGCGCACCCCACCCGGTCCGCTGCTGGCAGAACTGATCACCAGTGGCACGTATGCACCGGTGGGCGACAACTATTGGGTCTTGCACGCAGGTCCCAGTGGAGTCTAGGGCTGTGCCGATGGTCAAAATGACGGTTGTTCCTTCATTACCCACACTGGTCAAGCCCACACTCGACACGCCCTTTCACGTGGATTACGAGTGGTGGGAACGGCAGGGGCTGCACATTGGCGTGGAGTTACGAGCCCACCTGTGCCAGGAACATCGGACTGTATTCGCCGAACACTTCGATACGGAGAAGATTGACTGGGTAGACGAGCAGACCGGCGAGGTGACGCAGGTAGACGGGCTGCAACACGTGCTGCAGGCCCATTGCAGCAAGCAGCCTGGTTACATCAGCGAGCACCTGTCGTTGGTGGACGCCGTGTTCCGGGTATTCCTGGCGAACGGCAATACCCCCAAGACATGCAAGGAATTGGGCAGCGCCATCGGCCAGCTGCCGGACAAGATCCTGCGCACACTCTCGGGTCAGCAAGTCTACAAGGGGATCCGGCCCACACAACGGGGTTAACCGGACGCTCAGGCAAGCACACTCGCGCCGCGACAGCCGTCGCGGCGTTGTTGTTCACCTACCCTCGCACGCCCAGGCTTGACAGGGGTACCCCATTCGGTTAGAATATCATCATACGCCCCAGTAGCTCAACTGGACAGAGCATCGGACTTCTAATCCGGTGGTTGCAGGTTCAAGTCCTGTCTGGGGCGCCTGATGAAGCGATGAGCGCATCTGTACTCGTGACCGGCGCAACTGGTTTCCTGGGGCACACCTTGTGCCCCTATCTTGTTGAGCGCGGCTACTCACTGCGGGCGCTCGTACGTCCCTCCAGCACACGCGACTTCTTGCGTTCCCTGGGCGTGGAACTGGCCTGGGGCGACGTCCGCGATCCCACAGCGGTCCATGCGGCGATTCAGGGTTGCCGGGCCGTCGTGCATGCTGCCGGCAAGTTTCGCTTCTGGGGGCGACGCGAAGACTTTTTCGCGGCCAACCTGGAGGGAACCCGGAACCTGTTGGAGGCAGCACGACAGGCGGGCGTGGAGCGGTTTGTCCACGTCTCCACGATTGCCGTCATCGGTGCACCGCGTAGCGGCACGACGATAGACGAGCAGTATCCCCCTACCCCTCGAGACGACTATCAACGCAGCAAACTGGAAGGCGAACGGCTGGCATTGCATTATCACCAGGAACATGGGCTGCCCTCTCTCGTCCTGCGGCCCGGTGCGTTCTACGGGCCGGGTGGCCGGTATGCGTTGAACCGGCTGTTCTTCGAAGACCCACTGAAAGGGCTCCCGATGCAGGTCTATGGCGGCCAGCACATTACATTCCCTGTCTACATCCGAGACGTCGCCCAAGGCGTGGACCTGGCCCTACGACGGGGGCAGCCCGGCGAAATATACAACGTCAGCGGGCCCAGTCTAAGCCATCGGGCGATCAACGACATCGTTGACCGCTTGCTGGGCTATCGCATCCAACGGCTTGACGCGCCGGCCTGGGGGATGCTCGCCCTGGCACAGATTTGGACGTGGCTCTCGCGCTTTACCGGGCAGGAACCCTACTACCCGATCAACCTGGCCTTTTACGTCTTCTACGACTGGCAGGTCTCCAGCGAGAAGGCCCAGCGCGAGTTGGGATTCGTCCCAACGCCGTTCGAAGAAGGCGCACGGGCGACGTTGGATTGGTACCGAGAATTGGGCGTAGGGCCAACCCATCGGTTGACACGACTGGTCGCACGTATGACGCGGAGGGAACTATGAAGGTCGTTACCGTGGATGAGATGCGCCGCATCGAGGCCGCTGCGGACGCAGCCGGCCATTCCTACGCCGCGATGATGGAGCAGGCCGGACGAGCGGTAGCCGAAGTCATCGTCGCGCGGCAGGAGGTGCGGGACAGTCCCATATTGGTGCTGGCGGGACCAGGCAACAACGGCGGCGATGGGCTGGTGGCGGCGCGCTATCTGGCCGAGGCCGGCGCTCACGTAATCTGTTACCTGCTCAAGCCCCGCGACCCTACCCAAGACGTGAACTTACGCCAGGTGCAGGAACAGGGCATACCTACCCTGTTGGCCAGCGAGGACGAGGCCTGGCCCAGACTCCAGCGCCTGGTGCAAGAGGCGGACATCGTGGTGGATGCGCTATTGGGCACCGGAACGAGCCTGCCGGTGCGCGGCACGCTGGCGAGCATGCTGGCCCAGGTGAAGCAGACGCTGGCAGCACGCAAGCAACCTCCACGCCAAACCCTGACCTCGTTAACTGCCCCCACCCTTTCCGTCCGGTACACCCCGCCGTTGGTCGTCGCCGTGGACGGTCCCAGCGGCCTCGACTACGACAGCGGCGCACTGGACGAGGTGGCGTTCCCGGCCGACCTCACGGTAACCTTTGCTTACCCCAAACGCGGGCACTTGCGCTTCCCTGGCGCTGGTGCGTTGGGCGAACTGGTGGTCGCCGACATCGGCACCGACCCGACCCTGGCGGCCGGCGTGACGCTGGAGGTGCTCACGCCAGAGATGGTGCGGGGGTGGCTTCCGCCACGCCCATTGGACGCCCACAAAGGCACCTTCGGCAAAGCGCTGATCGTGGCCGGCTCAGTCAACTACACGGGAGCGGCGTACCTGGCCGGCGCCGCGGCGACCCGGGCCGGGGCTGGCCTGGTCACGCTGGCGTTGCCGGCCGCGATCCACGCCGCAGTGGCGGCCCGGCTGGCCGAGGCCACCTACCTGCTGCTGCCCCACGAACTCGGCGTCATCGCTGCCGCAGCCACTCACGTGTTGGCCGGACGGATCGAAGGGCACGATGCCCTGTTGCTGGGTCCCGGCCTGGGGCACGAGCGGGAGACGGTGGCCTTCTTCGAGGCGCTCCTGAGCGGTGCAGGAGCACGGAGGCGGCTGGGGTTCGTGGGAACGGAAGAAAGCGAGGCCCTGCCGCGGGTAATGCCACCGCTGGTGATGGATGCTGATGGATTGAACATCCTGGCTCGGATGGAAGATTGGCCGAAACGGTTACCCCCGGCGAGCATTATCACTCCACACCCGGGCGAGATGGCCCGGCTGATGGGCTGCACGGTCCGTGAGGTACAGGGCGATCGGGTGGCGGTGGCCCAGTCGCAGGCCGCGGCCTGGAACCAGGTGATCGTCCTCAAGGGCGCGTACACGGTGGTGGCCGCACCGGATGGCCGCACCGCCATCGAACCATTCGCCAATCCGGGGCTGGCCACGGGGGGCACCGGGGACGTATTGGCAGGGACGATCGTAGCCCTGCGCGCACAGGGATTGGGTGCATTCGAGGCGGCCGCAGCCGGGGCCTATCTGCACGGCCTGGCCGGAGATCTGGCGCGAGCGGAAGTAGGGACGGCAGGAATGACAGCCGGAGACCTGCTGACACGCCTACCACAGGCCTGGCGCCGCGTGGCCGGGGCGTAGCGCGGCAGAGACAAGCCCACCGCGCTCGCCCGACAGCCTGCTATCTGGATCTGGATTGACCCTGGGGAACAGTACGGAGTCGGAACTAGGCGGCCCCGGTGGATTCAGGCTCCGTTCCCTTGCGCCTGGCAGCCGCGGCGGCCTTTTTCGTTTCCTGAACCGCCTCTGTCAGTTGCTTCTGGCCTTCCTCCAGAATGACCCGGCTCTGGGCCTGGAGCTCTTCAGCACGGCGCTTGATGTCAGCAGCGACGGCCTCGGCCTTGGCCCGGGCCTCATTCAGCGCACCCTCGGCCTTACCCTGCAGTTCGACGGACTTTAGCCGGATCTGCTCGCGCGTCTCCGTCCCAGACTGCGGGGCCAGGAGGAGGGCAGCCGCCGTCCCCACCAGCCCACCTACCAGGAAGCCAGCCAGGAAGGCCCCAATCTCACCACCACCGTTGTTGTTGCTCACTGTCTACCTCCTCAAGAAGCATACTATAGGCACGGGACTCCTGGCGATTTCTCGCCCGGCGATTCCTCGCCCGGCGATTCCCCGCCCATCATCCGTGCGACCGGATCGTGTCACCCTCCGGCGCGGCAGGAAAACCGTCTACTTTTCCTGCTGGTCGCCCTCGCGTAACCCAGTGATCTCACGCACGATGCGCCGTGCTCCAGCCAGATACCCCGACCACTTGATCATCGGCGAGACCATGTTGTGGCTGACAAACTGCGTGGTGCCACGCACTGTCGCCAGCGTTTCGTTGGTCGCCTCCAGCATGGGCTTGACCTCGTCCCGCAACAACACGACCAGCGACTGCACCTGCAGCATCAGCACGATCAAGAGGGCACCGATGATCAGCGTTTCGAATGCGACGAAGATGATCGCCGCATCGCGGAGCAACCCCACCACGACTGCTCCAGGGCTGGGGCCTGCACCTGCGTACGTGGCCCGGTATGCATCCACCGATAAGAGCACCAGCAGCACCACCAGGCCCAGTAGCAACAGGCCAGCGACGACCAGGCCCGTGATGAGCAGCCGCCGCGCTCGCAGTTCTGCCGGTGATCGTTCCACGACCGCAGGGGGTTCTGGCCTCGACGGCACGGAAGACTCGTTGGTAGGCACGGCTTGATCTTCCATCATAAAGCCATTATAGCATAGGTCGTTGCGCTTTACAAATGACCCCACCTCCCAAGACGACCTCGCCATCGTACAGGACCAGAAACTGCCCCGGCGTCAAGCCCCGCTGAGGCGAGAGGAAGCGCACGTGGGCTGCCTGGCCTGGCAGCGGCGTGACCGTCACTTCGGTCGCCCGCGCACGATAGCGAATCTGGGCGGTAGCCTGGAAGGGGACCATGGGCGTCGCTCCGCCAATATAGTGCATCTCTGCAACCAGACATTCCACCTGGCTCAGTTCCTGCGCGGGGCCCACGATGAGCGCGTTCTCCGCTGGCTCGATGGCGAGCACGTACAAAGGTTCCGCCGCTGCGACCCTCAGCCCCTTGCGCTGCCCGACGGTATAGGCGGGCAGGCCCCGGTGCTGACCGAGCACCCGCCCGGCGGTATCGCGGATGGGGCCGGGCCGGAATAGGTGAGGAGCCTGATGGGCCAGAAAATGGCGATAGTCTCCATCCGCCAGGAAACAGATGTCCTGACTCTCCGGCTGTTCCGCCACGGGTAGCCCGCGCCGGCGAGCGATAGCCCGCACCTCCTGCTTGGTCAACTCGCCCAGCGGAAAGAGGACGTGGGCCAACTGCTCTTGAGTCAACGCATGCAAGAAATACGATTGATCCTTGTGCAGGTCACACCCGCGCAGAAGCAAGTAGTGGTCTTCGACCTTCTGCACACGAGCGTAGTGACCTGTGACCAGAGACTCCGCCCCCAGTGCCAGCGCACGTTCCAAGAGCAGGCCAAAGCGGATCGTACGATTGCAGGGAACGCATGGGTTGGGCGTGCGACCAGCCGCGTACTCGACCACCAGATAGTCCACCACCTGGGCTTTGAAGGGAGTCTCCGCGTTGATCAGATAAAAGGGAATATCAAGCCCATCGGCGACACGGCGCGCACGGTACACGGCCTCGGGCAGGCAACAACGGTTGGCACGGGCCTCATCCCCTCGCCCAGGCTCGGCCCACAACCGCAACATCACACCGACGACCTGGTACCCTTGCTCCACCAGGAGCGCCGCCGCGACAGCGCTATCCACCCCCCCACTCAGCGCAACGACGACCCGCCCACCCCCCTGGCCCTCCCCAATCTCCAATCTCCAATCTCTATCCGCCCGTTCACCATTCGCCATGCGCTTCATCCCCGTGCTCTCAACCGACTGACAATACCCGGCAGTACCTCGAGTATACGGGCCACGTCGGCCTCGTCGTTGGCGTGCCCCAGGCTGAGGCGCAGGCTGCCGATACTCCACTCTGGAGTAAGCCCCAGCGCCACGAGCACAAACGAGGGCTCCGGTTCCCCCTCAGCACAGGCAGCGCCGGAACTGGCAGCGATGCCCGCCAGGTCGAGGTTCAACACCACCGACTCCCCCTCGACGCGCTGGAAGGCAAAACTGGCGTGGTGCGCCAGGCGCTGTGCAGGATGGCCCGTCAGGCGACTGCCTGGGATACGTTCCAGGACCTCCTCGATGAGCCGATCGCGCAGGCGGCACAAGCGAGCCGTTTCGGTAGCCCGTTCCTCTTCGGCCAGGCACAGCGCGGTGCCCAGCCCCACAATCCCCGCGACGTTGACCGTGCCCGGACGGCGCCCACGCTCGTGGGCGCCACCGGTGATGGTAGACAAGAGGGGAGTCCCGCGCCGCACGTAGAGCAACCCGACCCCCTTGGGGCCGTAGAATTTGTGCGCCGAAAGGGCCAACAGGTCTGCGTTGAGACCATCCGGGGCCACCGGCAACCGTCCGGCAGCCTGTATCGCGTCCGTGTGAAACGCGACGCCCCGCTCGCGGCAAATCTGGCCAATCTCGGCTACGGGCTGCACGGTACCGACTTCGTTGTTGGCGTACATCACGCTCACCACGATAGTATCGGGCCGGATCGCGGCTGCCACGTCGTCCGGGTCCACGCGCCCGTACTCGTCTACCGGTACCCGCGTGACTTGAAAGCCGAACAGGTCGCGCAGTTGGTCCACAGTGTGTCCCACTGCGTGATGCTCAATGGAAGTGGTGACCAGGTGATTGCCGCGGCCGCTTTGTCGCGCAGCCCAGGCCAGGCCCCGCAGCGCCAGGTTGTCGGCTTCGGTGCCCGAGCCGGTGAAGACGATCTCGGCGGGCCGGCAACCCAATACATCGGCCACGGTCTGCCGGGCCTGCTCGAGGGCACTCGCAGCCGCCTGGCCCATCGCATGGGATGACTCACTATTGCCGAAAATCTCGCTCCAATAAGGAGCCATGGCCGCGACCACCCGTGGGTCTACCGGGGTGGTCGCGGAATGGTCGAGATAGATGTGACGCTCTGGTCTGTCCATAGGTCGTCCTCTGACTTGCGAATGCAGTCGTATTGTAACACGCGGTGAGGATGGCGTCAAACGACTACGACTCAAAGTTTGCTTAGCATCCCAAATCGTGCTATACTGCGGACTACCGCTGAGGTTGCTTGCACGAGCGCGTCGCCGACGAGATGGTGATTTCTCAGTCGCTTGAGTGCTGGAGTACTTGGGTATACGGATAGCCGATGAGCCTATCGTGAGCAGTGAGACAGAGCAGCAGGCGTGGGTGGAGACGTGGGCCAGGCGCATTGAGACACTGGGACTCTCACCCGTGGTGTTACCGCTCCTCGACATCGTCCAGGCCTTGGGGTTCCTGGGTAGCCAGGCGCTTCTCCTGGTCCAGCCGTTGGTGGCGGGCATCATGAGTGACACCGCCCTGGAGCGAACCATGGCATTGCTGGACGACCCAGAACTGCTGGAGCGGTTGAGGGCCTGCCTGGAAGAAGGAGAATGCTAAAGAGAGTCAGAACATGAACGTTGGGGCTATCCTCCTGTTGATCCTGAGCGGCCTGCTCCTGATCGCGCTGCACATCCTGCGCCGCAAGAAGGGGCCGCGTCCCAAGATACGTCCGCTGCCGGCCTTCACGGACCTCAGGGCCGAAACAGGCTATGCCGCTGAGAGTGGTGGGGCGGTCCACATCGCGCTTGGCAACGGCGGGCTAAGCGGAGAAGACGCGGCACAATCGCTGGCTGGGCTGCAAGTCGTGAAGGCATTGGCCGACACGGCCATCTCCTACGGCACTCCCCCCATCATCACCGTGGGGGATCCGACGTTGCTCATTCTGGCTCAGGACATCCTGCGCCGGGCTTATGAACGAGCCGGCGCGGCCGAGTCGTACGATCCCAGCCTGGTGCGCTTCGTTGCGCCCTCACCAGTGGCTTATGCCGCCGGAGCGGCTTATGCCGTCGCCAGCGAGAACGTGACCGCCAGCATGATGGCTGGCACTTTTGGAACCGAGGTATCGCTGATCGCCGACGCCGGAGCCCGCCGCGACCTGCCCCAATTGGCCGCTGCGGCCGATCCGCGTGCCCTGGCAGCCCTCTATCCAGCCACCGACCGGCTGGCCGTGGGAGAGGAATTGTTCGCCGCTGGCGCACAAATGACCGGAGATCGGCGCTACTTGATCGGCCTGTTGGCTCAAGATGTCCTGCGCATAATCCTGGTATTGGCCATCCTGGTGGCAGCCGGGCTGGCGTTTCTCAGTAGTGGGAGAGGTGGGTGACGCCGATGAGTAATCTCGTCAGAAGATGGATTCCGGGCCTCCTCTTCGCCACGCTGCCGGGCCTGGTCGTGCTGCTCGGATACCTGTTTTCCCCATCGCCCGCTGGGTC
Organism: Anaerolineae bacterium; assembly: GCA_035529535.1. Classification (GTDB taxonomy): domain Bacteria; phylum Chloroflexota; class Anaerolineae; order B4-G1; family B4-G1; genus DATKWP01. The sequence goes on from DATKWP010000354.1 coordinate 19,782, forward strand.
GTTGCCGGGCCAGTTCGTCAAATGGCGCGACATTCTGATCGAGTGGGCCGTCATCGTGGCCGCTTTCGCCTTCCTCCTGGGCATATTCAACATTCTGCGAGTCCACGGAAATCGAATCGGCCGGCGGCAACAGGCTTGGCCATATAGCCTGGTATTGCTGCTCGCCCTGGCGCTGGCGTGGATTCCTCCACTCTTGCCTGCGAACATCCCTATCCGAGACGTGGCCAACCGCACCGTGTTTGACTACGTGATCGCCCCGTTGGGGGCAGCGCTGGCTGCGCTGGTGGTCTTTACCCTGGTGTTGGCCGCCTTCCGCTTGCTGCGCGTGCGGCGCAGCGCAGGAGCCGTGTTATTCTTGGTTGTTGTGGCAGCAGTACTACTGGGCAGTGCCCCGCTCACAAGCATGGAGTGGCTGGCCGACGTCCGCGATTGGATTGTCAACGTGCCAGGGATGGCAGGGATGCGCGGGCTGCTACTGGGAGTGGCGCTAGGTACAATGATCACTGCCTTACGGGTCCTGTTGACCAGCGAACGGCCTCATACTGAGTCCTGAGTGATCCTGCCATGATCTATTGTCCGAAATGTGGCACGGCGAATCGAAGAGGAAGTCGCTTCTGCAACGAATGCGGCGAACCGCTGCCGATGCGCACAGCACTGCGCTGTCCCCTGTGCGGCACCATGAATCCGGTCAGCAACACGTACTGTGACCGGTGCCAGGCCCGCCTTCTCCCACTGGCTGCTCCAGCCTATGCAGAGCCGGAGCCGGAGCCGGCAGCACCACCGGCTGAGGAGGTAGCCGAGAGAGTCGCGCCGGAGGGGCAGGAAGCGGAGGATTGGCTGGCGCAACTCCGGGCTCCGGCAGAGGAGGAAGCGGAAGAACCAGTGGGCGCGAGTGAACCGGCCGAGACGGCGGAGCTCCCGGCCTGGCTACGCGACGTCGGCCCCATCGCG
>DATKWP010000355.1:0-2008 GCA_035529535.1 Anaerolineae bacterium
ATGCCTACCGAATCAGCCTCGCAAGCGTTGCGCATTCTGCGTGATGGAAGCCAGTTCCAGTGGTACGTGATTCCACTCTTCGCCCTGGTGGTGTACGTCTACACCGTGGAGATCGAGCGGGGGAACTGGAGCCTGGTGTTCGCCGGCCTGGCCTATTGGGGCATGGATTGGTTCAACGAGATCTGGAACGGCCTCGTGTTCCACTTTACCCAGTACGCTCCTGTGTGGGGGGCACCCGGCAAGACGGCCTACCTGATCTTGATCGGGCTGAACATCGAGATCTGCTTCATGTTCGCTATCGCGGGCGTGACGTTCTCCAAGATGCTGCCCCGGGACAAGAAGGCGAAGGTCTTGGGCCTGCCCAACCGGCTGTTCTTTGCCATCACCGGCTCGATCTTCTGCGTGTTTGTGGAGGTCTTGCTCAACGCGGTGGGTGCCCTCACGTGGGACTATGCGTGGTGGAGGGCCGGCGTGCCCTGGCTGATCTTCCTGATCGGCTACCTGCCCTTCTTCCTGGTGGCCTTTTGGGTGTTTGACATGGAGAGTGTTAAGCAGAAGGTGATCACGGTCGGCTCCATCCTTGGCTTTGACCTGGTCTGCCTGGTGGTGTTCGGCGCGATCCTGAACTGGATCTGACGTCGAAAGAGCCTTCAGGAGGGCCCATGCAGGTCCGCATGCTCGACACCGAAAAGCGACGGGACGTCCAGCAGTTCGTCAGTTTCCCCTTTGAACTCTACCAGGATTGCGCCCAGTGGGTGCCACCGCTGGTCTCTGCGGCCAAGAACGTGCTGAACCGCCGTCGGCACCCGTTCTACCAGCATTCGACGGCCGATTTCTTCGTCGCCGAAAGCGAGGGGCAGACGTTGGGCCGCATCGCGGTCATGCACAACCGCCGCTACAACGAATATCGCCAGGTCGAGGCTGCCCTCTTTGGCTACTTTGACGTGGTGGAGGACGTCGAGGTGGCTCGGGCGCTGTTCGCGGCGGCCTTTGAGTGGGCGCGCGGGCGCGGGCTCAACGTGATGCTCGGCCCCCGCGGGCTAGTCAGTTCCGAGGTGGGTGGTGTGTTGGTGGACGGTTTCGAGCACAGGGCGGCGCTGGGCATTCCCTACAACTTCCCGTACTATGGTGGTTTCATCGAGGCTGCGGGGTTCGAAAAGGCCGCCGATTTCCTCTCCGGTCACTTCCAGCGCGGCCACCAGGTACCCGAGCGCTTGTGGAGGGTCGCCGAGAAGGTCAAGGCCCGGGGCGGGTTCTGGATCAAGACCTTCCGCTCGAAGCGCGAGATGCGCCAGTGGATCCCGCGCGTCGGCAAGATTTACCGGGAGGCGTTCGTCGAGGCACATACGTACTACCCGCTCAGCAACGCGGAGATGGAGATCATGGCGGAGACGATCATCAGCGTGGCCGATCCCCGGCTGATCAAGTTGGTGATGAAGGGCGAGGAGGTGGTCGGCTTCCTGTTGACCTATCACGACATCTCGGCGGGGCTGCAGAAGGCCAGGGGGCGGTTGTGGCCGCTCGGCTGGTACTATATCCTGCGGGAACGAAAGCGCACCCGGTGGGCCAACGGCAATGGGGTGGGGGTGCTGCCCGAGTACCAGGGCGTGGGTGCCAGTATCCTGCTGTACGCTGAAATTGCCCAGACCATGATCGCCAGCGATTTTGAGCACCTGGACGTCGCGCAGGTCAACGAGGACAACTATCCGAGCCGCGCGGCCATGGAAGACGTCGGCGTGCAGTGGTACAAGAGGCACCGCAGTTACCGGCGTATGCTGGCAAGCACCAACTGGCATGGATGGGAAAGTGCGGTATAATCCGCCCATTGGGGAGGCGGCCATTGCAGGCACGAGCACATAAGCGAGCCCTCATCACCGGCGCGAGCGGGTTCGTCGGCGAGCATCTATGCGCCTATCTTCTGGCGCATACGGACTGGGAGTTGGCCGGTACAGTGTATCCCCAGCCGGTCGAGGCCCGGCCGCGTGACCCCCGCCTGGTGCTCAGGCAC
>DATKWP010000356.1:0-3097 GCA_035529535.1 Anaerolineae bacterium
CAGTGCATGAGTTGGAAAAGGAGCGATCGCGACGTGCACAATGACAAGGTGATGGATCATTTCATGAATCCCCGCAACGTGGGATCGATAGAGGATGCCAGTTGTATAGGAAACGCAGGCAACCCGGCCGACGGAGACACGATACGCCTCTACCTGAAGATAGAGGAAGAGCGGATTTCGGATGCCAAGGTGAAGGTCTTTGGCTGCCCCACCGCTATAGCCGCGGCCAGCGCGCTGACGGAACTGATTGTGGGGAAGACGATTGGCGAGGCGCTGGCGGTGCGGAACGAGGACGTGTCCAAAGCTTTGGGTGGGCTACCCGAAGGGAAGCTGCACTGCTCAGTGCTGGCGGAGGCGGTTCTGCAGGATGCGATCTCGCAGTATCGGGAGCGCGATTGATGGTCCCCGTGCGACGTGACGTGGCATTAGAGGCTGCGGGAACGCCGCTCGCCGAGCGAATTTGGTAGAGTGGCTCTACAGCGGGCTTGCGGTCGGGTCCTGGGTCCTCGCCCGCCGTGGTGTTGGTTGGGTGACGCCGCGGTCTGCGGTGTGGTCGCATGGCCGGAGAAGGCTGGGGGAGGTTTGCGGCGCGATCGCCTTCGGCTGTCCAATTGACGAAGAAGTGTGTGGTTGGGCTTCCATGCTGGCCACAGAGGTGGCTGCGGGAGGGTCAATAGACGATGACTGAGCGACAGGTGAAATTCGAAGGCTATGGGTACCGGACGGGATCCCGCTTCGGGAGCTGGACGAGGATCATGGTAGACGGTGACGTGGTCTCGATCACCGGACCACGCGCCGGGGTGCTTCCCTATCGTTTGTGGATCGCCCTGCAAGTCCTTCTGGAGGCGCTCGTTCTTCCAGCGGTGGTGGCTGCTATCATATTCCGTGACTGGCGGTACCTGCTCCTGGTGCCGGCCCTGCTGGTGGCCCATCTGGCCGTGGGGATGATGGGAGCGGCCGGTTTGTGGGAGATGGCAAACATGATGGCCATTGGGCCCGGTCACCCTACTCAAACCTCCACCCTGGACTTGGTGAAGCGAGTGAAGATCGGGCCAGGCTGGGCGAGAAACGGGCTCTGGCTAGTCATCCTGCCCTATGTGGCTGGCCTCAACAATGTGTCGGAAGGATACACTGTGTCTTTCGAGGCGCCCGCCGGGGACGTTGGTGGTGATGCGGTCTACGCCTTTCATATGCACACCGAGGAAGAGGCCTCAGAGCTCGCACGTTTGCTCGAAGGCGATTGAGCGTGAAAGTCGGTCTATACTGGGTAAGCAACTGGTCTTGAACGGTCAGGAGCCTGCGCTTCATGGATGGGTAATCGAATGTGCGGACGGGGGAGACAGGCTGTGCTGGCATGAGGCCCACGGTATGCCGTGGGCCTTCCGCTGTCTATCTGACAGGTGCACGAGGTGCGTTGGAAGGGCAAGGACTCGCGAGCGCAGCCAGTTTGACAAAGCAGCAGGTATCATTTACAATGATTACGTATAAGGTGACGTTATCCGCCGCATCCAATCTTACGGGTGGTGGAGAGCCACCCACGCACGGCGAGTAGCCGATGGATGACTTGGAGCTGCACGGCACACTGCAACAGTACGCTGACTATCTGGCGGAGTCCGGTTTGTCAGAATTGACTGTCAAGAACTACGTCGCAGATCTGAAGCATGTGGCTTCATGGGTGGCGGGTAATGGCGACGGAGCGCTGCTCGCTACGTCCGGGAGAGACATTGAGGCCTACCGGTTGGACCTGGTGACTACCAGGGCCCATCCCCCGGCAACTGTGAACAGGCGGCTGCAAGCCATCCGTAAGTTCTTCCGGTACGCCCTGGACAGGGGGCTGGTTGATGTTGACCCATCCTTGGGAATCAAGTTGCTGCCCCAATCGAGGTCGGAAGGACCGCGCGGGCTGGATCGGTCTGAGGTGGAGAGATTGCTGGGTGCCGTGAAACAGGGGAGTTCCCGGTTGACGGAACGCGACTACGCTATCATCCAGGTCATGCTTCAGACGGGCATCCGGGTTGGGGAGTTGACCAGATTGAGGCTGGCTGACGTTCAGTTGTCAAGGAATAGAGGCCTGCTCAGGATCAGGGGAGAGGGCGCGACCGGAACGCGAGAGGTACCTCTCAACAGCTCGGTACGCAGGGCAGTCGGCGACTATCTGACCGAGCGCGCGGGTGCCGCGAGCGATCATCTCTTTCTCAGCGTGAAAGGGGAGCCTTTGTCGGCGCGATCAGTGCAGCGGTCGGTGTCTTCCTATGCCCGGGCAGCGGGCCTGGAGGACGTGACTACATACACCCTGCGACAGACCTATGGGCAGCAGTTGCTGAGGGATACGGGCGATCTCTCGCTGGTGGCCAGGCTTATGGGCCACAAGAGGCTGGAGACCGCCGTCAAGTACATCCTGCCTGCGCAAGAGGATCTGACGGAAGTAGCTGAAAGAAGTTCCCTCAACATCTACTAGGTTGGCTGGGCCACGGATGGGGACTTTGTGTTCGCTGCCTCGGGCTGGCTGAAAGCTGGATGTCATTGTGGACTCGACCGGTTCGCCAGCCGGGCATCGACGGGATAGAGGCAACCGAGTCGCGTTGTATCGGCATTTTGGGTGTGGTGCCGGATCGCCGGAGACAGGGTCTTGGGATTCGGTGAGGTGTTTGAGGAACAAATGGACAGAGAACCTGGCGACACGATGTAGTATCGACGTCACCGACTAGAGAGGCAGGACGAGATGGCAGAATTCAGAATAGGTGACAAGGTCCTGCACCCCATCTACGGTGCGGGCATGCTGGTCTCCATTGAGCGGCGCGGTAAGGATGGGACCACCTCGGACTACTACGTCATAGAATTGCTTCAAGGCAAAGGACGGCTTCTGACACCTGTTGACAGGTCTGAGGAACTGGGGATCAGGAAGCCGGTGGCAAAGGGGGAACGGCGCGAGCTAGCGAAGGTTTTCTCAGGACGTCCCAGGAAACTCTCTGATGACTACCGCAAGAGGCGGACCGTGATCGATCAACGTCTGAGGGAGGGTAGCTATGTGGAGATCGGCAGGGTCGTCCGTGACTTGTCGTGCGTAGAGGGCCAGGGACGAGCCACTACCGGAGAT
>DATKWP010000357.1:0-2827 GCA_035529535.1 Anaerolineae bacterium
CGTCAACACTGCCATCGGCCCGACCACCGAAGCAGCGGTGCTCAGGGCACTGGAGATGGCCATGGAACAGCGTTTCCAGAGCGCAGATGAAATGACGCGGGCACTGGGTTTTGAGCCGCGGACGGCGGTGGTGACCCCACGGCGTGCACCCTCGGAAACCAGGGTGATCCCCCCTAAGACAGCCGACATGGTCCCCCCGGCAGAACGGAAACGGGGCACCTGGGTGCGCGGCGTGGGAGTGGCCGTCGCCATCGTGCTGTGCCTGGCGCTGGCGGCAGGGGCAGCCTTGATCGCATGGCTCGTGTGGGGCGACGGCGGGAGCGTGCCGACCCCGGTGCCCACAGCAACTATGCCGTTTCCCCCTACCAACACTCCCAGACCGGTGGTGCCCACCCACACCCCCAGACCGATAATCCCCACCTACACCCCTCTACCCGAGATCGGCAGCACCCTGTTTCAAGACAACTTTAGCAACTCATCTTCCGGCTGGGAGGTGGGGGATTACGAAGGCGGTAGCGTAGGCTACCAGGGTGGCGCTTATGCCGTCGTTTCCGGCAAGACCAACAGCACGATGTGGGGCGTGGCGAACCGCTCGTTCGACAACGTGGCCATCGAGGTGGACGCCACCCAGGTCTCGGCCGGGCCTGAAAGCAACAACGACTACGGCGTGGTCTGCCGGGAGCAGGGGGACGGCAACGGATACTACCTGCTCGTCTCCGGCGACGGGTTCTATGCCATCCTCAAGTCCGTGGGGAAGAAGTTCGAGCCGTTGGTGGATTGGACCGAGTCGGACGCGGTCAAGCAGGGCAACGCGACCAATCGCATCAAGGCAGTGTGCAACGGCTCCACCCTGGAACTGTTCGTCAACGGCGAACGCTTGACGAGCGCCGAGGACAGCACGTACACCAAGGGAGATATTGCCCTGACGGCGACGACCTACGAAGATGCGGCCACCGAGGTTCACTTCGACAACCTGACCGTGCGCAATCCCTGAGCGGATTGAGGCCCGCGCATGTGGAGCCTTGAGAACTATGGATAGTTGGAGCGGAAAAACGATCGGTGGGTATCAGATCGCCGAGGAGATCGGCCAGGGAGGCATGGCGCTCGTTTACCGCGCCTATCAGCCTGAGCTGGAACGTTGGGTGGCCATCAAGATACTGCGGGCTACAGAAGTCAGCGGCCAGGAATTCCTGGACCGTTTTCGCCGCGAGGCGCGCGCGATCGCCGCGCTGCGGCACCCCAACATCCTGACCATCTACACCTACGGAGAAGAGGGTGGTATCGCCTACATCGTCATGGAGTACGTACCTGGCGGCACGCTCAAGGATCGCCTGACGGGAGAACCCCTAGAATGGCCAGACGCAGCCACGTTGATCATCCCGGTTGGCCGGGCCCTGGCGTATGCGCATTCGCAGGGTATCGTGCACCGGGACGTAAAGCCAGCCAACATTCTCCTCCCCCGCCCCGATTGGCCCCTGCTGGCCGACTTTGGGCTGATCAAGATGATGGACCACCCACAAGGGCTTACCCGGCCTGGTATGAGCATCGGCACGCCGGCATATTTCTCGCCCGAGCAGGCTACCGGTGAGAACATAGACCACCGCAGCGACATTTATGCCCTGGGCGTCGTGCTGTACGAACTGTTGACCGGCCATATCCCCTTTGAAGCCAAATCGCCGATGGATATGATGGTCCGGAAACTGCAAGAACCTCCTCCTCCTCTTTGTCGCCTCAACCCACGCATCACACCGCAACTGGAAGCGGTGATCCTGCGGGCGCTGGCCCGAGATCCGGCAGCGCGCCACTCCACCATGGAAGCATTCGTGAATGACCTGTCACGATTGCCAGGCGCTACAGGTCGGGCTATCTCGCCCACGTCCCAGGATGTAGCAGCACCCAGCGCCACGGCGCGCCTCGGCACCCTCCGCCCGATGGTTGGCCCCCGCCTGGTCGTCACCGGCACCGGAGCCACGCTACTCCTCCCTCAGAAAGGAGAAGTGCTGATCGGGCGGGGTGACCCTCAGGTCGCGCTACATCCTGACGTGGACCTGGCTCCCCACGGCGGCAGCCAGGCCGGCGTCTCGCGCCAGCACGCCCGGCTGCTGTATTCTCCCGAGGGCTGGCTGCTGGAGGACCTGCGCAGCACCAACGGCACCTTTCTCAACAGCGTGCCTTTGCAACCCGGCCAACCAGTCCGCATCCAAACTGGCGACATGCTGCGCTGCGCCCAGTTGATGCTGGTCTTCTACGAGGAGTAAGTTGGATTACGAACTGGGCCTGGCCGCTCTCAAAGCACGCCTGCCCGCGAGCGCGCTGAATGAATTCCAAACGTACGAGGGCCGGCTGCGGGACAACCTGGACCGGGAACGTCTATTCGGCGGCACGGAACAGACCCGCGCCGAGCGGGCCACCATTCTGCACGAGCTCAACCGGCTGGCACGAGACTACGTCAGTGTCTCTTTCAACGACATGTGCCGGCCGGTGGCGGACGTACCGCCGGTAGCAGTCCCTCCTGTGCTCCCTGCGGCTCGAGGGCAGGCTTCCCTTGCTGCACCTCGCATGCCGCCGCCTGGACCCATCCAGAACCGCTGGGCGCTGCTGGTGGGTGTAGACCGCTACGTGGACCCGGCGATCCCATCGCTCCGCTTCTGCGTCAACGACGTGCTGGCGCTGGAAACGGCCCTCGAGGGGCTGGGATACACCGTCGTCGCCCTGCACGACCAGGCACCCCAGGAGCACCTGCTGCCCACCCGCGACAACGTCGAGGCGGAACTGGCCCGCCTGGCCCAGGTCGCAGGCCCCGACGACCTCCTGCTGGTCCACCTGG
>DATKWP010000358.1:0-3346 GCA_035529535.1 Anaerolineae bacterium
GAGACCATCCCGGCCGTGTTGCGGGAGGGCCGGGTAGACCCCGAGGACGTGATCGGCGTGGGCACCGACTTTACCGCCTGCACCATGCTGCCCATGGACGAGGGGGGGACGCCCTTGTGCATGAAGCCGGAATGGCGGGCCAACCCCTACGCCTGGGTCAAGATCTGGAAACACCACGCCGCCCAACCGGAGGCCAACCGGCTGAACGAGATCGCCCGCGAGCGGGGAGAACCGTGGTTGCCCCGCTACGGGGGCAAGATCTCCTCGGAGTGGCTCTTTCCCAAGATCTGGGAGACGCTCAACAAGGCTCCCGAGGTCTACCAGGCCGCCCACCGCTACATCGAGGGGGCGGACTGGATCGTGCTCCAACTCACCGGCCAGGAACGGCGCAACTCTTGCACCGCCGGCTACAAGGCCATCTGGAACAAGCGACAAGGGTATCCCGGCGACGATTTCTTCGCCGCGCTCGATCCCCGGCTGCGGCACGTGGTGGACGAGAAACTGTCGCGCGAGATTCATCCCCTGGGGCAGCGGGCGGGCAGCCTGACCCCGGAGATGGCCCGCATCACGGGCCTGCGGCCAGGGATCGCCGTGCCGGTGGGCAACGTGGATGCTCACGTCTCCGTCCCGGTCGCTACGGTGGTCGAGCCCGGACGGATGGTTATCATCATGGGCACCTCCAACTGCCACATGGTGCTCGGCAGCGAGGAAAAGATCGTCGAAGGCATGTGTGGCGTGGTGGAAGACGGCATCATCCCCGGCTACTTTGGCTTCGAGGCCGGACAATCGTGCGTGGGCGACCACTTTGCCTGGTTCGTGGACAATTGTGTGCCCGCCGCCTACCACGAGGAAGCGCAGGCACGGGGGCTGAACGTGCACCAGTTGCTGGAGGATCATGCCGCCCAACAGAAACCGGGCGAGCACGGGCTGGTCGCCCTGGACTGGTGGAACGGCAACCGCTCCATCCTGGTGGACGTGGACCTGACCGGGCTGCTGGTGGGGGCGACGCTCGCCACCAAGGCGGAAGACATCTACCGGGCACTGATCGAGGCCACCGCCTTCGGCACGCGGGTGATCGTCGAAGGGTTCGAGCAGAACGGCGTGGCCGTGAACGAGATCGTCGCCTGCGGCGGGCTGCCGGAGCGGAACAAACTGCTGATGCAGATCTACTCGGACGTCACCGGACGGGAGATCCGCGTCGCCGCCACGGCCCAGGCGGGCGCGTTCGGCTCCGCCATGTTCGCCGCCGTGGCCGCGGGCAAGGCCGCCGGTGGCTACGACACCATCTTCGAGGCGGCGCAGCACATGGCCCGCCTGCAGGACGTCGTCTACCGGCCCAACCCGGCCCACAAGAGGGTCTACGACCAACTCTACACCGAGTATCGCGTCCTGCACGACTATTTTGGCCGCGGCCAGAACGACGTGATGAAACGGCTGAAGGCACTGAGGCAGCAAGTCCTGGCCAATGCCTAACGTCTGGCCATGATGAGCGGTGCGTGAAACGTGAAACGTGATGCGTGACAGGTCACGTTTCACGTCTTCACGTTTCACGTCTTCACGTTTCACGCCACGGAGGTCTTGCATGCTCGATCATTTGAAGGAACAGGTTTACCAACTCCACCTGGAACTGCTAAAGTACCACCTGGTGGCCTGGACGGGGGGCAACGTCAGCGCCAGGGACGGCGAGAGCGGGCTGGTGGTGATCAAGCCCAGCGGCATCCGCTACGAAGACCTGCGCCCGGAGCACCACGTCGTGGTGGACCTGCAAGGGAACGTGGTCGAGGGGACGCTCAAGCCTTCGTCCGACACGGCCAGCCACCTCTACATCTACCGCCATCGGCCGGACGTCAACGGCGTGGTGCACACCCACTCCCCGTACGCCACCGCCTTCGCCGCGCTGGGCCGCCCCATCCCGGTCTGTCTGACGGCTATGGCCGACGAGTTTGGCGGCCCCATTCCCTGCGCTGGCTTCGCCCTGATCGGCGGTGAAGAGATCGGCCGCCAGGTGGTCGAGCACATCGGCACGTCGCCGGCCGTACTCCTCCAGCAGCACGGCGTCTTCACCGTCGGCCGCACGGCCGAGGCGGCGGTCAAAGCGGCCGTGATGGTGGAAGACGTGGCGCGCACCGTGTGGCTCGCGCTACAGTTGGGCCAGCCCGCGGAAATCCCGCCGGAAGACGTGGCCAAACTGCACCACCGCTATACCCACGTCTACGGCCAGCCCGGCACAAGGAGAGAGGGAGACAAGGGGACAAGGGGATAGGGAGACAGGGAGACAAGGAGCAGGCGGCCGTGATCGAGGCACATCAGAAGATATGCGGCCGCATGAATGGGGCAGGCTTCCCAGCCTGCCCCACTCTCCTTAGCGGCCAGGCCGCGGCGCTCCGTGACCACGTGCAAGCCCCCCACGTAGTGGGGGGTTCCACCGGTGTACTCACCGGCGACTGCCTGCCCACGCCCCCCCTGGCCCAGCCGTGACCCTACCCCCGTCTACAACGGGGGCTTCGTGGCTTAGCCCTTCCTGCGCGGCCACGTCGCCGCGCTCAGCGTCGCCAGCGAGGTCAGCACCACCGCCACCAGTACAACCGTCCACACGTTGAGATTGAAGCGCAGCAACGCGTCCATCGGTAAAGCCGAACTCGCGCAGTCTGTCCTGCAGGTACTGGATGGCCTGCTGGTCCGCCTCGGTGCCCGCAGGATGTACTGGACCAGGAACCACAGCCCCACCCCGATCCAGGCTCGCCCGGCGAAGGCGAGCCAGTGAGGCTCCTTGTGGTACAGGAGCCAGGCCAGGAGCAGGAACAGCACCGGGGGAACGAGCGCGTACCAGGTGATGAATAGCGACAGTAAAGAAACCGCCGGTACTGGCGGATGAGTACATCCGATCGACCGGCGGTTTCTGTAAGCGCCAGGCGTCCTCTTGTCCCGCATTCACACCCGCAGGTAAACCCTCCACTCAGTGGGCACCTCGCCAGAGGCGACCACGTAATTGACACGCGGGGTCTTGGGCTCCCAGCGCAGACGCATGCCCGCCTCGTGAGGCGTGCGGTTCCCTTTGCGCCCGTTGCACCAACGGCAGGCGCAGGCCGTGTTGCCCCAGGTATTCCCCCCACCCACGCTACGCGGGAGCAAATGGTCTACCGTAAAGTCACCGCGCGTGAGGACCCGCCCACGGTGCCATCCCCCGATGCGAGCGCCACAATACACGCAGGCGTAGCCGTCGCGAGCCAGGACCCCCTTCCGGCTCCACACCGCTCCGCGCCGGGGCACGTGCACATAGTAGCGCAGCCGCAGCACGGAAGGGACTTCGAACACCGTGCTGGGCGTGTGCAGCCGGGCCGCCACA
>DATKWP010000359.1:0-5614 GCA_035529535.1 Anaerolineae bacterium
TTCGCCACGGGACAGCCGTTCCAGTTCGGCGGTCACTGTGTCGAGGAAGCGCTCGAGGTGCGCCTCGCGGGCCGCTTGCTGGCGGGCAGAGTAGGCCGGTCCCAGCGCCAGGGTGCCGGTATCGTTCGCCCACCAGAGGGCAGTGAATTGGCTCAAGAGTTCCTGTATCCGGTCGAGTATCATTCGTGATCCTCCACGAGAATGATAAGACTGCATTATACACGATGTAGGCGCGAAGAGAAACTGCAAAGAGAAGCCGGGGAGACTCACGTTGAATCTCCCCGGCTTGCCAGTCTACCCTCCCACAGGTTGTCATCTGCAGCCAAACCTGCGGGAGGGTGACTGTTTCTTGGCGTCAGGCTTCCCCTTCTGGTGACTGGGGTGCCTCCCCTGGCACTGGAGCCGAGGGTGGGGAAGGTGGCACGGGCGGGATGGGAGGGGATGGCGTGTAGGCCATGCTGCCAAAGCGGGTCAGCACCACCGCCCCCAGCCCGATGCAGCCCAGGACGAAGACGCCGAGCCACCCCAGCGGAGCCAGGCAGAAGGCCACGCTCAACCCGATGCCGATCAGGCTAATGAGCAGCGTGCCCAACCCGGCGGCCCACAGCGGCGTGACCTGGTGGGCGTTGAGGGCATGCAGCAAGCGCTCCCCGACCCGCGCACCGACGGCAACCCACCCGAACAACCCGGCCGCGCTCAGGGCGAGCGCTAACAGGATGGCCATGGGGGACAGGCAGACGGTGATCGCCAGCACGATGATGAGCACGGCGGCGGCCAGGACGGTCAACAGGCCGATCGCCAGGCTGGGCCACGGTGCTTCGACTACAGTCTGCCCGACCCGGGCCACCGGATGAGGCCAGATCAGCGCTACCAGCCCCGCGACGGCCGCGACCACCAGGATGCCGACCACGCTGCGGATGACGTTGAGCATCCAGCGCAATACCTGGCCGGGGCCAGAGGTCCACAGTTTGAGCGGAGAGGGCACCATGGGCTTGACAAAGCCGTTCCAGGGCTCGAGGCGAATGCCGCGCGGGAACAACCCCTCGATGACCCGGCCACCCACCCGTGCTCCTTCTTCCTGCTTGAGGTCACAGTTCCAACTGCAGACGACGTCTCCATCCACCTGAGCATGGCCGCCCAGGGTGATGTCTCCGCCGGAGACGACCAGGTCTTTGTCAATCGTGCCGTCTACCTGGGCGCTGCCTTGCCAGATGATGGCAGAGCCTGCCACGCGGCTGCCAGCCTCCAGGGTCGCGTCACCGTTGATGACGACCAGGTCGCCCTCCAGCCGTCCGTCTTCTTCGAGTGCATAGTCCTCGTTCCAGATGATGATGCCGTCGTCACCTGGTGGACCTCCATCGGCCCATGCTGGCGTGGCGGGGAGCAGGATCCCTCCCACCAGCAGCACGGCCAGCCAGATCAACCATCGCTTGTGCATGATGTCACCTCCAAAGCCTAGCCGTTGGATACTTGAACCAGGCGGACATTGCCGACGCCGGCGGTGACGTGGATGCGCAGTTCGATCTCCGTCTTCCCAAAGGCATCGTTGACGTATGTGTTGCCTGAGCGGTGCAGGTCGGGTGCCTCCACGCTCGTCAGCCCGCCCTCCAGTTCGACCTGCACGCCCACGTCGTCGGGTAGGCGCAGGGTGAGCGCGCCGACGCCGGCTGTGACGTCCACCTCGCTGGAATGGGACCAGGGGCCGGTAAAGTCCAGGGTGATGTCGCCCACACCGCCCTGCACCTTGACCCGCTCTGGGCCGGCGTAGCCGATGCCCGCTATCTCCAGTTTGGAGGCCCCGGCATCGAGCGTGAGGCGGCTCATCTCGGCTTCGTTCGGCTCATCAAAGTGGACCTCGAAATCTCCCGCACCCAACTTCACGTCGAGTTCCGTCAGTTGCAGCCCGCTGAAATCCAACTCCCCATCCCCTGCACCCATCTCGAAATTCATCTTGAGCGGTATCTCAGGAGTGAACTCTAGTTCCCACTCGTTGCGGGTATTGCCGGTGGGGATGCCCCATTCCGTCCTGGTGCCTCCCTGTTCGATGGTCAGCACGCCGTCCTCGAAATTGACCTCTGGCTTCCAGCGCTCGACGTTGTAGCGGAAGCGAGCGGAGAGGAGTTGATCGGAGGTGCCGGCCTTCGTCTCCAGCCTGCCAGCGCCGAACGAAACCTCGACAGTGGCCGCAGCGGCCCCCGCGAGCGGGATCGTCTGCTGTTCGTCCTGCATTTCTCCGACTTTTACCGTTGGCACGTTGATCTCGACGTCGGGCATGCGGGGCAACGTGATCTGGCAACACGCCAGTTGGCTACCTACCAGGCAAAGCGCTGCCAATACAACTAAAACGTACTTCATTGTCTAACCCTCCCTTGTAGAATCTTGTTCATTGTTCATCGTTCAGCGGGCCGCGCTCAGGCGGCGTACCGCACCGATCCACAGGCTGTTCAGCGCCGCTGCTGTCGCCAGGCCGCACAGGCTCAGGAGAGCCAGGGGGACGGCGAGCCTCTCCGCCAGCACCAGCAGTGTGCGGCCGATTGCACCCAGCAGAGCCAGCAACTGGGCGAGGGTCTCTGGGCCACCGCTGATCAGGGCGGGCGCGATGCCCGTCGCGCTCAGCAGGTTGAAGGCGGCCGGGGCCAGCGCCAGTAGCGCCAGCGTCACTGTCCCCAGCGCCAAAGTGGTGCTGCCGATGATGGCCCGGCGCGTCCGCTCGCGGCGCTCCAGGCGGGCCAAGACGAGTGCCCGCAGGCGAAGCGGCGCGCGCACCATGGGGGCGGAAGCCAACAGACCATCCAGGGCCTGCATCCTGCGCCATTGTGCAAGGCAGGCCCTGCACGTGACCAGATGCTCCTCCAAAAGGGCCATGTGCGTGCCGTCGAGGCGAGCATCCAGCCGTGCCGACATCATTTCGCTCGCTTGGTCACAACGCATAGTTCATCTCTCCCTCTACTGTCTCCGCCAGTGCACAGCGGGCGCGGTGGAGACGGGACTTGACTGCGCTCACGGTCAGGTGTAGCGTCTCGGCGATCTCCTCGTAAGAACAATCGTACCAGTAGCGAAGTGTGACCGTCGCCCGGTCGGTCGGGGAGAGGGTGGCCAGCAGTTGCTGGATGCGTGCCTCTCTTTCCTTTTGCGCGACGACCGTTTCCGGGTCGGGACAGTCGCTGGCCAGCCGCTTGGGCTCGACGCTTTCTTCATCGTCAAGCGATAGCCACGTCAGCCGCCGCCGGCGCAGCCGGTCAATGCAGTAGTGCGAGGTGATGGACAGAAGCCACGAGCGAAAGGGACGCTGCGGGTCATAGCTGCGCAGGCTCGTATAGGCCCGCAAGAATGCCTCCTGCGCGGCTTCCTCAGCCTCGGCTGCGTTGCCCAGCATGCGATAAGCCAGGTTATAAACAGGCGTTTGATAGGCCGTGACCAGGTGTCCAAATGCGGACTGGTCCCCCGCCTGGGCCATTCTGATCTCTTCTGTTTCGTCGGTCACACGTGTGCTCCGCTCAATCTGGACGTTCCTAAGCCCTGCCAATACTGTAATACGTATTATACCTCAAGTGGTTGCATGGGGGGTGGGGGACGGATCTTGCCGGACGGTCGCGAGTGTACCATTGGCAACTCATGCGAACTGTTGTATAATCTTCGCATCCAGACGACGACGACAAGGAGTGGTAAGCCTGATGAGCGAACGACTGCGCATTCTGATCGCCAAGCCTGGCCTCGACGGCCACGACCGGGGGGCCAAGGTCATCGCCCGCGCGCTGCGGGACGCCGGAATGGAGGTCATTTACACCGGGCTGCGCCAGACGCCGGAGATGATCGTCGAGGCGGCGTTGCAGGAAGACGTGGACGCGGTGGGGCTGAGCATCCTGTCGGGCGCACACATGACGTTGGTGCCCCGCGTGATCGAGGGATTGCAGAAGGCAGGGCTTGGGCACATCAAGGTCTTCGTCGGCGGCATCGTGCCCGACGAAGACGTTCCAGTGCTGAAGGACCTGGGCGTAGCGGGTGTCTTCGGGCCGGGCACCAGCACGCAGGTCGTAGCCGATTTCGTGCGCCAGCAGTTGGCTGAGGCCTGACGTGGAGCTGGTCAAGGAGGCGCTGGCCGCCAACCGTTACGCACTCGCCCGGCTCATCTCCCTGATCGAAGACGATGGCGCAGACGCTCGTACTGCGCTGGCCGCTCTCTACCCCCGTACAGGACAGGCCCACGTGGTGGGCATCACCGGTGCGCCTGGCACCGGCAAGTCCACGCTGGTCAACGAACTGGCCAAGGGGTGGCGCGCCCAGGACGTGATGGTGGGGATCGTGGCCGTGGACCCCTCCAGCCCTTTCACCGGGGGGGCGCTGTTGGGCGACCGGGTACGCATGCGTGACCTGGCGGGCGACCCGGGCGTGTTCGTGCGCAGCATGGCCTCGCGGGGGAGCCTGGGGGGCCTGGCGCGGGCCACGAACGACGTGGTCAAGGTGCTCGACGCGGTCGGGTTCGCCGTCGTGCTGGTGGAGACGGTGGGGGCGGGGCAATCGGAGGTGGACATTGCGCGCACGGCCCACACCACCGTCGTGGTCGAGGCTCCGGGGATGGGGGACGAGGTGCAGGCGCTCAAGGCCGGCCTGATGGAGATCGCCGACGTGCTGGTGGTCAACAAGGCTGATCGCCCAGGCGCGGCCCAGACGGCCCGCGCGCTGGAGATGGTCATCAACCGGAATTCACCCACCGGTGAGGCGGGGGAGCCGGCCTGGCGGCCGCCGATCGTGCAGACGGTGGCGCTGGACGGTAGCGGGGTGCCGGAGGTGCTGAAGGCGGTGGCGGCACACCGCGAGTATCTGTGCGCCAGCGGCCAGTGGGCCGGGCGGGAGCGGGCGCGGGTCGAGACGGAGTTAATTAACGTTCTCCAGCAGGAACTGCTCGCCCGGTTGCGGGCGCGGGTGGGGGAGGGGGAGATGCAGGCCTGGGTCGAGCGCATCACCGCCCGCGAAGTGGACGTGTACACCGCAGTCCAAGCCTTATTGGGCGCGAACGCAGGTAAACGTGGACGAACCGTGGGCGAACGCAGATGAACGTGGGCGGACGCAGATGAACGCAGACTAACGCAGATGAACGCGGACGGATGTAGATGAATGCGGACGGACGCAGATTGTTTCTTCTGTGTGGAGGTATTCGTTGGAGTTTAAGCATACCGACATCACGGACTTGATCCTCAAGGCTTTTTACAAGGTTTATGGCACGCTCGGTTATGGTTTCCTGGAGAAAGTATACAGAAACTCGTTGGCAGTTGAACTACGCAGGATGAAGTTGGACGTCGTCCAGGAAGCGCGCATTGAGGTCTATTACGAGGGCGAGGTGGTGGGCGAGTATTACGCTGACTTGTTGGTGGCCAACGTTGTGCTTGTCGAAGTGAAGTCAGTACAAAGGCTTCTGGAAGAGCACGAGGCGCAGTTACTCAACTACTTGAAGGCCACACCCTACGAGGTGGGCCTATTGCTCAACTTTGGCCCCAAGCCAGAGGTCAAGCGCAAGGCTTTCGACAACTCCCGCAAAGGCTCTCTGCACTGGCTCAAGGAACAACCCGCATGACAAGATCCAACGAAGTCTGCGTTCATCTGCGTTCGTCTGCGT
>DATKWP010000360.1:0-3847 GCA_035529535.1 Anaerolineae bacterium
TGGCTCCACCCAGATCCAGATGATGGGCACGCTCGGCGGCAACGTGTGCAACGGCTCCCCCGCCTCCGACACGGTGCCGGCGCTGGTGGCGTTCGGCGCTCAACTCGTGCTCGCCGGCCCCAACGGGGAGCGTATCGTGCCTGTCGAGGAATTCCTGCTCGGCCCAGGCCAGACCGCCCTGCGCGATGACGAACTGCTGGTGGCCGTCCATCTCCCCGTGTACTCACGGGCGCAATCCGCAATCCCCATTCCGCATTCCGCATTCCGCATTCCGCAATCCCCAATCGGCAGCGCCTTCATCAAACTCTCCCGCGTGGCGGCCGACCTGGCCAAGGCCAGCGTCGCCGCGGTCGTGGTGCGGGAGGGGGAGTGCATCGCCCAGTGCCGGCTGGCCTTCGGCTCCGTCGGCCCGACCGTCCTGCGTACCCCGCGCGCCGAGCAGATGCTGATCGGCCAGCCCTTTAGCGCCGAACTGGCCCTCGAGGCGGGCCGGGTCGCCGCCGAAGAAATCTCCCCCATTGACGACGTGCGCTCCACCGCCTGGTACCGCCGCGAGGTAGTCAAGGCGCTCACCCACGACGTGCTGTGCAAGGCGTGGGAGCGGACGGAGAGACAAGGAGACAAGGAGACGAGGAGACCGGGAGACGAGGAGACACGGAGACACGGAGACACGGAGACGGAGAACGAAGGGCAGGACCTTGCGGATTACGCCTCACGTTTCACGTTTCACGTTCCACGTTTCACGTTTCACGTTCCACGTTCCACGGAACACGCAACACGCAACACGAAACACGTGCCACGCGACGCTCAGCGCGAGATCGAACTCACCGTGAACGGCGTCAAGCACCGCCTCTCGGTCGCCCCCAATGAGCTGCTGCTCAACGTGCTGCGGGAGCGGCTGGAATTGACCGGCACCAAGTACGGCTGCGGCATCGGCGAGTGTGGCGCGTGCACGGTCCACCTGAACGGGCAGCCGGTGCTGGCCTGCCTGGTGCTGGCTATTGCGGCCGATGGGGGGGAGGTGCTGACGGTCGAGGGGCTGCAGCACGCGGATGGTGCGCTCGATCCGTTGCAGGAGGCGTTCATCGAGCACGCTGCCTTCCAGTGCGGGTACTGCACGCCCGGCATGTTGATGATGAGCAAGGGGCTGCTGAGCGAGACCCCAGCCCCCACCGAGGACGAAATCCGCGATTACCTGAAGGGGAACCGCTGCCGGTGCACGGGGTTCGCCAGCATCGTGCGGGCGGTGATGAGTGGTGCGCAGGAAAGGGGGGACTAGATGTTACCCGAGTTTGACCTCTTGATGCCCCACACGCTG
Organism: Anaerolineae bacterium; assembly: GCA_035529535.1. GTDB lineage: Bacteria > Chloroflexota > Anaerolineae > B4-G1 > B4-G1 > DATKWP01. Next base: position 1,319 of record DATKWP010000360.1, read on the forward strand.
CCGGAGGCGCTCGACCTGCTGGCCCAGGGCGGGCCGGACGTCGTGCCGCTGGCGGGCGGCACGGCCCTGCTCGTGGACATGCGCGGCGGCCACCTCCGCCCACGCACGCTGATGGACGTGAGCCACCTTCCCGCAAGTTCGGAACCTTTCGGGAAGGTGGAATGCCGGCAGGAGGACGGGCACGTGGCCGTGGGGGGCGGGGTGACCATCGCCGAATTGGTGGACTCGCCCCTGGTCGCCCGCTATGGCCCTGTCCTGGGCCAGGCCGCCCGGCGCTTCGCCAACCCGCTGGTCCGCAATCGGGCCACACTGGGCGGGAACCTGGCCTACGCTTCCCCGGCCGCCGACATGGCCCCGCCCTTGCTCGTGCTGGGGGCGGAGGTCGAGCTGGCCAGCCTCGCCGGCACCCGCCGGGTGGCGCTCGAAGATTTCCTGCTCGGTGTGCACCAGACGTCGCGGCGGCCGGATGAGCTGCTGACGGCCGTGCGCTGGCCGGTCCCTCCTCCCCAGGCCGTGGGGGCCTACCGCAAACTGGCGCTGCGCCAGGCCACCGCCATCTCCGTCGTCAGCGTCGCCGTCATGGTCGAATTCGACGCCGAGGCAAGCCCCCCACGTAGTGGGGGGTCCGGTGACGGCTCACCCAGGGTCACCAATGCCCGCATCGCCCTGGGAGCCGTGGCCCCGCGCCCCATCCGGGCGCACGCCGCCGAGGAGGTGCTGCGCGGCCAGCCGTTGACCCCCGAGGCCATCGCCGAGGCCGCCCACCTGGCCGTCGAAGCCACGTGCTGCATTGACGACCTGCGCGGCTCCGCAACCTATCGCCGGCGGGTGACCGAGGTCCTCGTGCGGCGGGCGCTTACCGATGTGGCCACCTTCCCGAAAGCTCGGAAGCTTTCGGGAAGGTAGTTCGTAGAAGGAGGGGTAGCATGCAACCGAAAGCCGTCACACTCTACGTCAACGGGCACACGCACCAGGTGGCGCTGGCCCCTAACGTGACGCTCCTGCAGGCGCTGCGCGACCTGGGCTACACCGACGTCAAGAATGGCTGCGAGAAGGGGGACTGCGGGGCGTGCGCCGTGCTATTGAACGGCCAGCCGGTCAACAGTTGCCTCGTCCTGGCCTGGCAGGCCGAGCGGGCCGAGATCGTCACCGACGCCGGGCTGGGGACGATAGACCATCCTCATCCGCTCCAGGAAGCCTTCGCCGACGCCGGCGCGGTCCAGTGCGGCTATTGCACGCCCGGCTTCATCATCGCCGCCAAGGCGCTCCTCGACCGCGTCCCCCATCCGACGGAGGAGCAGATCCGCGAAGCGCTCTCCGGCAACCTGTGCCGCTGCACCGGCTACGGGCAGATCGTCGAGGCGGTCCAGATGGCGGCGGAGAAGATGCGGGGAGACAAGGAGACAAGGGGACAGGGAGACAGGGAGACAAGGAGACAAGGAGCGGGGAGAACACGGTTTGGCAGGATTGACGGATCAGGGGGTGGGAGGCCAGAAGGAGGTGGGAGATGAGGGTTGAGGTGAAGCCGCTGCCGCCGGTGGAATTGCCGGAACTGCGCGTGGTGGGCAAGCCGCTGCGGCGGGTGGACGCGCTGGGCAAGGCGGTGGGGGCCACGCTGTACGCGGGCGACTTTACCATGCCCCACATGCTCCACGCCCGGGTGTTGCGCTCTACCCTCCCTTCCGCCCGCATCCGGCGGCTGGATGCGAGCCAGGCGCGGGCGTTGCCGGGCGTCGTCTGCGTCCTCACCGCCGCCGACCTGACCGACGCCAAACTCACCACCGACATGCCCGGCCAGACCGGCCAGAAGCAGCGCGCCGGGTCCGATGCACCGGTGCTGGCCGTAGACCGGGTGCGCTTCGTCGGCGAGCCGCTGGCGCTGGTGGCGGCGGAGACGCTGGAACTGGCCGAGCGCGCGCTGGAGTTGATCCACGTGGAGTACGAGCCGCTGCCGGGCGTGTTTGATCCATTGGAGGCGCTCAAGCCCGGCGCACCCGTGATCTACGAGCCCGACAACGCCGTGGCCCGCTGGAAGATTCGTAAGGGGGACGTGGAAGCGGGTATGGCGGCGGCCGACCTGATCGTCGAGAATACCTTCCGCATGCCGTTCGTCGAGCACGCCTACCTGGAGCCGGAGGCCGGCGTGGCCTGGATAGACGACCAGGGGGTGATCAACATCCGCGTCTGCACGCAGGTCGTCGAGCACTTTCGCAGCATCGCCCGCGCGGTGGGGGTGCCGCAGAACAAGATCCGCATCCAGGGCACGCTGCTCGGCGGCGGCTTCGGCGGCAAGGAAGACGTCACGGTCGAGATTTTTCTGGCGCTGCTGGCCAAATACACGCGCCGCCCGGTGCGGCTGGCCTACACGCGTGAGGAATCCTTCGCGGGGCACGCCAAGCGCCACCCGTTCATCATCACCCATCGCACCGGCGTCAAGCGCAACGGCCGCATCACCGCCGCCGAGATCGAGATGGTGGCCGACTCGGGGGCCTACCCCTACCTGAGCCCCTACGTGCTCCTCTACGCCAC
>DATKWP010000361.1:0-3785 GCA_035529535.1 Anaerolineae bacterium
CACGGGACTGGGCGGGAGGATTACCAAGTCAGACGTGATGGCGGCGGCTCCGTCGCCTGGCAAGGTGCGGGCCACGCCTGCGGCGCGCCGTAAGGCGGGCGAGATAGGCGTGGACCTGCAGGCCGTGGTCGGGAGCGGGCCACGGGGCCGGGTGCAGGCGGCCGACGTAACGGCGGTAGCCCTCACCCTCGCCCCCTCTCCCGAAGCCGGGCGAGGGGAGACAGTGGCCCTCACCCCCGCCCCCTCTCCCGAAGCCGGGAGAGGAGAGGCGATGGTGGTGCCGCTGGCGGGGATGCGGCGGACAATTGCGGAACGGATGACGGCCAGTTATCGGGAGGCCCCGCACATCACCTTTACCGTGCGGGTAGACATGAGTGGGTTCGAGGACGTGCGGGCGCAATTCAACGCCAAGGCTGAGGGGGCCGGGGTGCCCCGCGCCTCTGTGACTGCCCTGATCGTCAAGGCGGTGGCCTGGGCGCTCAAGCGCCACCCCTATCTCAACAGCACCTTGCGGGGTGAGGAGATCCACCTGCTGTCGGAGGTCAACGTGGGCGTGGCGGTGGCGCTGGAACAAGGGCTGATCGTGCCGGTGGTGCACGACGCGGACCGCAAGGGTGTGGGGGAGATCGCCGCCGGTGTCCACGACCTGACGGTCCGTGCCCGCGAGGGACAGTTGGGGCCGGCGGACGTGGCCGGCGGGACGTTCACCGTCTCGAACCTGGGGCCGTTCGGCATCGAACAGTTCACCGCCATCATCAACCCGCCCCAGGCGGCCATTCTGGCGGTGGGGGCGACCCAACCGGAACCGGTGGTGGACGAGGAGGGCCAGGTCGTCGTGCGGCCGGTGATGCGCATGACGCTGTCGGCCGACCACCGCATCGTGGACGGGGCAGCCGCTGCCCGCTTCCTGGCCGACCTGCGGGAGGTGCTGGAAGCGCCAGCCCTCATTCTATGGTAGCCGATAAGACAATCTCTCCAGTTTTGCTGCTTGCCCTTTTCCCGACGGCACAGTATAATAACGCCACACATGATGCAAACACGATTCCCCACCGACCTGTTCGACCGTATCCGCTTCTGGGGTAATCCTGTCGTCAATCCCCACACGGATGCACCCATCCCGTTTCTTTCCCAACCCGTCGCAGTACTAAGGAGGCAACCATGCAACCAATCTGGCAATGGGGACTCGACCTCATCCGCACCATTCAACTCATCCATGGCCCAACGCTCGACGCCATCTTCAAGGCCATCACCTTCATGGGCGAGGAGCAGTTCTTCCTGATCCTCCTTCCGCTGATTTTCTGGTGCGTGGATTTCGCCGTGGGCGTGCGCCTGGCCTTGGCCTTTCTTCTCTCCACTTACGTCAACGCCGGGCTCAAGGACCTCGTCGCCCACCCCCGCCCCTTCGACCTGGACCCGTCGGTCAAATTGGCCGACGCCAGCGGATACGGGTTCCCCAGCGGCCACTCCCAATCGGCTGTCGTCGTCTGGGGCACCATCGCCGCCGGGTTCCGTAAGGCCTGGCTGTGGGTCGTCGCCGTCCTGCTGGTGCTCCTCATCGGCTTCTCCCGCATCTACCTGGGCGTCCACTTCCCCACCGACGTATTCAGCGGCTGGGCCATCGGCGCCCTCTTCCTGGCAGCCTACCTGGCGCTCGAACCCCGCGTCGCCGCCTGGCTCAAGCGGGCCGGCCTAGCCGTGCAACTGGCGCTGGCCGTCGCCGTGCCCCTGGTGTTGCTGCTGATCTATCCGACCCAGGACACGGCCAGCCCCATGGCGGTCATGCTGGGCATGGGCGTCGGCATCGCGCTGACCATGCGGTGGACCCCCTTCAGCGCCGCCGGCCCGCTGTGGCAGCGCGCCGTGCGCTTTCTCGTCGGCCTGCTGGGACTGCTCGTCCTCTACCTGGGCCTCAAACTCGTCTTCCCGGGCGAGGGGGAGCCGCTCTACTTTGTCCTGCGCGTCGTCCGCTACGCCCTGGTCGGCCTGTGGGCCGGCCTCGGCGCCCCCTGGCTCTTCCGCCGGCTGCGGCTGGCCTCAGCCACCTAGCGAAATTCCGCTCCCGCCGGCTTGCCAAATCCGGCGGGAACCCACTATACACTACGTAAGACCGCTCTCAGTCCCCCTGTCATTCCGAGCGCAGCGAGGAATCTCACTTCACCGGAGGCGTCCTCGTCCCGGCAGCGCTCTGAGCCCTTCTGTCATTCCGAGCGCAGCGAGGAATCTCACTCCACCGGAGGCGTCCTCCTGGCTAATCGTTGTACAAGCCTCTCAGCTGCCAGAACACCCCCGCGATCTGGAGCAGTATCCTGGCCCTGAGCATCCATGCGCCCCACCGGCCGGCGAAATAGTTGGCGCGGATCGCATTCAACCGCCCCTGCCAGAACACCGTGTGAATGCCCGAGAAGTTCCTGCGGAACCGGGCATCCTCAATGTGCGCCTCTCCCCACGCCAGCGCCTCGTCCAGCGCCGCCTGCGCGTCGTCCAGGTGCTGGCGGGCCTCCGGTGGGACCGGCCTGGACGCTATCGCCTCGTACAGGCGCACCCGGCTCAGGTCGAAACCCAACCACGCCCGCGTGAGGTCGAAATCCGTCCGTTCGGCCTCCCACGCTTCAGGCCTGGCGGTTGAACGCGCCGCCTCCAGATGACGGGCTGCCTCTTCCACCAGGTCGGCGATGGCCGCGTTGGCCTGGCTCTTGCGCCGCAACACCTCTGCCGGAGCAAATGCCGGGTCTCCCATGTCGGCGGGCGGATTGTTCATCAGTTCCAACAGTCCCAGGTCGAACTCGATCTTGATCTGCTCCGGGACCACGTCCAGCGCCAGTTGGAAGGCCGCTTCTAGCGCCCGATAGTACGCCGGGAAATCGGCGCTCTCGCTGCCGAACGTCGCCCGGCTAAAGTCCGCCAGCAGCCGGTCCAGGTCCTGGTCGGGGTTCCAGGCCAGCCGGGCAAACAGCCAGGCGTTCATTTGCGGCGCCGTCCAGGGACGGTCACCCGTCATCAGCGCCTGCACCGTGTGCGCCCCGGCATCCCGGTAAAAGCGCAGGTCTCGCTGCATCACCGTCGCCAGCGGCGGCAGGAGCGATTTGAACAGGATGCCGTCCAGGTAATACTCGAACACGCGCGGCGGCTGTGCCCCGGCCGCACGAAAATGCTCCGCCTGCGCCCGGAACGTCTCAGCGTAGCGGGGCACGTTCACCGCACAAGCCCCGTCGTCGGTCGCGTGGGCATAGCAGCGCTTGCGTGGCGCCCACGAGACGCACACGTTGGGACGCGGCCTGACCTTCGCCGGCACGTCTTCGGTGTCGTGGTAGGCCAGGAACGCCACCTGCGCTGCCGGGTTGACCCCCTCCAGGGCCTCGGCGATGGCGTTGATCGCCAACAGCCCCTGTTCCGCCGGCGTGTACTCCCGGCAACGCTCGCACTCGCACCAGCCGCCGCCCGCGATGTCGTCCGGCCACACGTGAAAGACGTCCACTTCCGGGTGCGCCCGAAAGTGCGCTTCCGCGTTCTTCTGTATTACGGCCAGCCCTTCGGCGCACGTGGGGCAGAAATTGTGGTCGGGCCTGCGCCTGCCGTCGTGGTAGCGGAAAGCGCCTGGCATGCGCTTGAACAGTCTGCGCGGCAGCAGGGCTGCCAGCCCGTGCCCGCCGTGCTCGATCGTCATGCCCCGTTGCCGCGCCAGCGCCACGGCCATGCCTTTGTGTTGCTGCCACTGGCGCTCCGGTGCCGCTCCCAGCGCCAATGGGCCCTCGATCACGTGCAAAAAGATCGTGTTGAGCCGGTTG
>DATKWP010000362.1:0-4855 GCA_035529535.1 Anaerolineae bacterium
CCCCTGGGGCAGGACGGCGGGAGCCTGGAGGCCGCGTTGATCGGGGCCGAGGCCGGCCTGCCGGTAGGGTTCATGACCATGGCAGCCTGTATGACGACCGGCCCGTCTACCGTCGCGGGCACGCTGCTGGTGGGCAACGCCGAGGTGATCAGCGCGACGGCGCTCATTCAACTGGCCTATCCTGGCGCGCCGGTGTTCTACGCGGCGGCCCAGACGTCGTCGGACCCGCGCAGCGGGGCGTACACGGGGGGCGGGCCGGAAGATTTCCTGTTCGGCGCGGCGACGAACGTGCTGTCTGACTTTTACGACATCCCGCTCTCGATGGGCTCGTTCGCCACAGGGGCGAAGGAGCCGAACTGGCAGGCGGGCGTGGAGAATAGCCTTTCGACGCTTATGGCGTCGGTGGTCATGTCGGACATGCTGCTGGGGGTGGGGCTGTTGCACGGCAGCCGCATCTGGTCCTACGAGCAGATGCTGATGGATTGTGAGATCTTTGACCTCGTCTACAAGATGATGCAGGGCATCGTGGTGGACGACGAGACGCTGGGGCTGGAGGCGATCCGGGCGGTGGGGCCGGGCGGCAACTTTCTGGCCCAGAAGCACACCAAGCGGCACATGCGGGAGTTGTGGATGCCCAGGTTTATGGACCGCCGTCCGTACGAGGTGTGGGAGGCGGAGCGGGATGGGGCGCGGGATTGGGCGCGCGCAAGGGCGAGGAACATCCTGGACACGCACGAGCCTGAGCCGCTGGAGTCAGGATTGTCCGAGGAACTGGGGCGGATCATTGCGGCGGTGGAGCGGGGTTGAGTGTGGTGAAGGCGCGGGCTGTTGTCCGCGCAGAGCGGGGGATAGAGCGGAGGGCATAGAATGGCACCTGTTTTCGACGTCGTACTTGCCAACGGCAGGATCGTGGACGGTTGTGGGAACCCATGGTTCTGGGGCGATCTGGCGATCCAGGGGGGCCAGGTTGTGGACATTGCCCCGCCTGGCACGCTGCGAGGGCGCCAAGGCATTCCTGTGGATGGCCGTTTCGTCGCCCCTGGCTTCGTTGACGTGCACACCCACTCTGACCTTTCGCTCCTCGTCAACCGGCGAGCGGAGAGCGTAGTGCGCCAGGGGGTCACGACGCACGTGATCGGCAACTGCGGCATGTCGCCCGCGCCGGTAGATGAGGGCCATGTGAGCCATTTGTGCCATTACTGGGGGCACATCTCCGACGCACCCGGCGTGACCTGGAACTGGCGGACGTTCGGGGAATATCTGGGCACGCTCCAGGACGGGGGGCTGGCGATCAACCTGGCGGCCCTGGTGGGGCACGGCGCGCTGCGTATTGCCGCAATGGGCTTCGAACCGCGCGACCCCAGCCCGGCGGAACAGGCCCACATGGAGGAATTGCTGGCCGCGGCGATGGAGGATGGGGCCTTTGGCATGTCCACCGGGCTGGTGTATCCGCCCGGATGTTTTGCGCGCACGGAGGAAATCGTGGCGCTGTGCCGGGTAGTGGCGCGCTATGGCGGGCTGTACACCTCTCACATCCGGGGGGAGCGGGAGACGATCCTGGAGGCGGTCGCCGAGGCGATCCAGATCGGGCGCGAGGCGGGGGTGCCGGTGCAAGTTTCGCACAATGCGCCCAAGTATGGCGCGCCGTGCGACGCGACGGCCAACCTGCGGCTGGTGGAGGAGGCGCGGGCGCGCGGCCAGGACGTGACGGTGGACAACGACGTGCACACCGACCTGGGGGTGTCCTTGCCCTCGGCGCTGCCGCAGACGATCCACGAACGGCCGATCGCCGAGGTGGTGGCGTTGCTGGCAGACGCGGGCGCCCGTCGCCAGGTGCGGGAGGAGATCGTGCTCGACCACCGGCCTGCCTTCGGCCCGGCCGGGCTGCTGAAGCACGGGCGCTGGGAGCGCATCACCATCCTGGGCGCGCCCAAGAGCCAGGGGGCTGTGGGCAAGACGATCCAGGTGCTCGCGTGCGAGCGGGGCCAGGACCCCTTCGACGTGTACTTCGACCTGATCGTCGAAAACGGAGAAGAGGTGGAGGCGATCTTTGACTACATTGACGAGGAGAACATCCGTATCCTGCTCCGGCATCCGGCGGTGATGGTCTGCTCCGACGGGCAGGCCTCCGCCCCCTACGGTTTCCTGAACGACCCGCCCCCCTATTGCCCGTGCTGCTACGGGGAGTTTCCGGGGGTACTGGAGCGGTACGTGCGGGAGCAGGGAGTGTTGACGGTCGAGCAGGCCATCCGCAAGATGACGTCCTTCCCCGCCCAGCGCTTCGGGTTGCTGGATCGGGGAGTGCTACGGCCGGGGGCGTGGGCGGACGTGGTCGTGTTCGACCTGGAGCGTGTGCGGGACCGGGCGACGAACCTATATCCCCACACCTATCCATTCGAGAACTACCCGCACCAGTACCCGGAAGGGATTGATTACGTGTTCGTGAACGGGCAGTTGGTCGTCGAAGGGGAACGTCACACCGGCGCCATGCCGGGCCAGGTGCTCAAGCATCCCAATCATTGAGGAGAATTGACGCAAATATGGCGGCACATCCCATTCCTATGCTCAAGGTGAGCGGCACACACCGGCAGGTGGGGCAGCAGATCGGCGACAAGATGAGGCCGGAGTTGCGGCGCATGCGCGCGAGGATGCGCCAGAGTGTGCCCTCTGGAACGGCCTGGGAGGAGATGCTGGAGCGCGGCCGGCTCTGCCTGGCGTACAGCCGGGCCGTGTACCCTCAGTACATAGTGGAGTTGGAGGGGATCGCCGAGGCGGCCGAGTTGCCCCTCGACGAGTTGTTCCTGGACACGTGCGAGGAATTGTGGGGGCCGATGGCGTGGGGGTGCACGGACATGGCCGCCCGCGGGCGGGCCACGGCCGACGGCTCGACCTTGCTGGCGCACACCAACGATTTGCGGCCAGAAGTGGAGCAGGAGTTGCTGATTCTGCAAGTGCAGGCGGGGGATGAGCCCGAGTTCCTGGCGGTGTCCATCAACGGGCTGGGCTTTTGTGCCGGCTACAACGCGGCCGGCGTCAGCCTGACCGGCAATGAGGTCTCGTCGAACGACGTGCGCCCCGGGGTGCCGCGCCAACTGGCGGTGCGGGCGATGCTGGCGGCACGGCGGCTGGGGGAGGCCATGGACGCCTGCCTGTTGCCGCAACGGGCCTCGAACTATAACAACATCATCGCCGATCGCTACGGGGAGATCTATAGCATGGAGGGATCGGCCACCGATTGCGAGCCGCTCTACATCGAGGGGGACGTGCTGGCCCACGCCAACCACTACGTGAGCGCCCCCATGCGCCACTTTGAGGAGGACCGCAACAGCATCGGCGGGTCGGTAATCCGCCACAACCGTGCCATGCGGCTCTTGCGCGAGCACTATGGGCAGTTGACGCCCGCCCTGTTCCAGCAGTTGCTGGCCGATCATGCCAATTACCCGTCCTCGATCTGCAAGCACGGCTACGACTCGGTGACGGTGTTCAGCCTCATCATCAACCTGAACGAGTTGCGGGCCTGGATCGGGCGCGGGCGGCCGTGCCAGACGACGTACGTCGAGTATCACCTGGACCCCTGGACGCCGCCGGAGGATTGGCCCAGAGTGTCCCCGGCCTCTATCGCCGGCCCCTCTTTCTAAAGTCTGGCCAGTGAAGCCCCCCACGCAGTGGGGGGTAGGGTCACGGCTGGGCCAGGGGGGCGTGGGCAGGCGGTCACGGAACCCCCCACTACGTGGGGGGCTTGCAGGAGGTCACGAAGCCTCCCACTGCGTGGGGGGCTTGTAGAGGATAGAAGGAGCTGCCACATGGCTGAGACGGGACTGGTACGGCCTCGCATTGCGGTGCTCACGCAAGAACAGATCGAGCAGGTCCACGCCTACTCGCTCAAGGTCCTGGAATCGGTGGGGGTGCGCGTGGATTCGGAGCGGGCCAGGCTCCTATTTGCGCGGGCGCTGGGGGCTGGGGCGGTGAGCGGGGACCGCGTGCGCATCCCGCGCGAGCAGGTGGCGTGGGCGTTGGAGGCGGCCCCGGCGACGGTGGACATCTACGACCGGCGGGGGGACCTGGCGTTTCACCTGGGCCACGATCGCACCCGTTTCGGCATCGGGGTGACGACGCTGTACTACCAGGAGCCGGAGGACGACGCGGTGGTGCCGTTCGCCAGGAAGCACATGGAGCTGATGGTCAGGTTGGGCCAGGCGCTCCCTCATTTCGACGTCATCTCGACGGTCGGCATCATCCAGGACGTGCCCGCGGCGGTCTCGGACCTGTACGCGGCCCTGGAGATGGTCGCCAACACCGTCAAGCCGCTGGTGGTCCTGGTGTCGGACGAGGACAGTTTCCCGGCGGTGCTGGATTTGCTGGAGCACCTGCACGGGGACCTGGCATGCCGGCCGTTCGTCATTCCCTACTTCAACCCGGTCACACCGCTGATCATCAACGCGGGGACGGTGGACAAGATGTTCGCCGCCGTCGAGCGCGGGCTGCCCTTCATCTACTCCAACTACAGCATGGCGGGGATGTCGGCGCCGATCACGCCCGCCGGGCTGCTGGCGCTCTTGAACGCCGAACTGCTGGCCGGGTTGACGCTCAGCCAACTCGCCAAAGAGGGCACGCCGGTCATCCTCGGCAGCCTGCCGGCCTTCTTCGACATGAAGGAGATGACGAACTTTTACGACCCGCACAGCCTCTTGCTCAACCTGGCCTGTGCGGAGATGATGGCGCACTACCATTTGCCACACTGTGGGACTTCCGGGAGCGGCACGGGGTGGGGGCCGGACCTGCTGGCGGCTGACACGTACTGGATGAACCACGTGACCAGTTGCATGGGCAAGGTGGGGCTGGCCCCCTTCGTGGG
>DATKWP010000363.1:0-7343 GCA_035529535.1 Anaerolineae bacterium
GCGGAGAATTGGAGGGGAATCTCCAACTCCTTCGCCGTCTCAATCACCAGGTCCCGTAAATGCAGGTTGGGGATCATGCGGGCGTCCAGCAGCAGGAGGCTGGGACCGCCGCCCAACTTGACGGCGGACTCTTCCGGTTTGATGCCGGGCACGTCGCCGCAAATGTCCGATTCGAGGATGATGGCGACGTCTGGATTGACCAACTCGGCGCTGGTCTTGGCTCCTCGGGTGCCGACCTCCTCCATCACCGTGGCCACGCCGTAGAGGATATTGGGATGGGGGGTCTGCGCGAAATGGCGCAGGGCTTCAATCGTCAGCGCCACGCCAACGCGGTCGTCAAAAGCCTTGCTCATGTACGCCTTGCCGTTGGCCATCACGTGGAAGGTGGAGGCGGGCACGATCGGGTCGCCCAACCGCACGCCAAGTTCCTCGACCTCTTTCTTCGAGGTCGCGCCGATGTCAATGTACATGTCCTGCTTTTCCACGATCTTCTTCCGCTCGTCTGGCGGCAGCAGGTGCGGCGGCTTGGCCCCAATGACACCCAGTAGGTCGCCCTTGTGCGTCTTGACGATGACCTGCTGGCCCAGGAGTACCTGGTCCCACCACCCGCCCAACGGGAGGAACTTACAGAATCCCTTCTTCGTGACGTGGTTGACCATAAAACCGATCTCATCCATGTGGCCCGCCAGCATCACCCGTGGGCCCGTCTCTCCGTGGTGGCAAATCAGGCTCCCGATGCGATCCTGTTCCACGGTGCCCAGGGGCTCCAGGTAGCGGCGCACGAGGGCGCGAATTTCGGCCTCGTACCCCGGCACGCCATGGGCTTCCGTGATTTCTTGTAGCAACTGCTGCGTGTGGTCCATTTGATCTCCTATTCCGTGTGTAAAGCATGACACACTGTGACTGTGATGTTGTGGGAGATGATACCTGATTTCGGCGATTTGTCCAGCGGTGGAGTGGCTCGGTCGGGAGACCGGCCCAGCGGGGAGTTGACTTGTGCCCTGGATCGCGCTATATTCACCACAAGGTAATTGCTCACCGATGACAGTCCGAACCATCGCCCATTCGATTAGCCGGGCAGTGCAGGAGCAACTGCTCTGCTCACAGGCGAGCCACCTCGAGGCCCACGTGCTCGCCGTCTTCGAGCACGCCTGCGACCTGGTAACCCACGCGGGCGACGTTGTGGCGCTGGTCACTTCCCACGCCGGCAACGGGCCGCTCAATATCGTCGTAGACGATTCGGTCGTAGATAGCCCAGCGGGGCTGTTCGCCGGGCTTGAGCCGGGCGAGCCAGCGACGTTGGCGGTGGAGTGCCTGTGGGTCGGCGGGCTGAGGGTTGACCTGGGAAGGGCAGTGGTGTGGGAGCCCCGGCCGGACTGGGACACACTGAGGGCCCGGCGGGACGTGATCCTGTCGTCGCTGCCATTCCTGCGTGACCTCTGCCTGTGCATGGCGCCCGCCGGCAGCCTCCTGGACCTGGAAAACACCCCAGCACCGCCTGTTCACGGCACCCCAGCACCGCCTGTTCACGGCGGTGCGCTCAGGGCCATCTTTTCCGCAGCCCAGCGTGCAGCCGAAGCCTTGCGGGAGGGCTGGGAGGGGAACCTGGAGCGGCTGCACGAGGGGGCGCTGGGGCTGGCGGGCCTGGGGAGCGGGCTGACCCCCGCTGGCGACGACTTTCTCACCGGCACCATGCTGTGGGCCTGGCTGGCCCATCCCGTTCCCGCCCCGTTCTGCCGTGCGCTGGTCGAAGCGGCCATCCCCCGCACCACGGTGCTCTCCGCCGCTTTCCTGCGGGCGGCGGCCCGCGGGGAATGCAGCGCGTCGTGGCACGGGCTGCTGGAGGCGCTGGGTGAAGGAGTAGGGGATCGCGTCCCAGCACCGCCTGTTCACGGCGGTGCCAGGATCGCGTCCCAGCACCGTCTGTTCACGGCGGTGCAAGAGATCATGGCCCACGGTGCGACCTCCGGTGCGGATAGCCTGGCCGGCCTTCTCTACGCCTCCGAATTCTGACGGTTCGTAGTAACGACTTTAGTCGTTGTCGAAGCGGCAGGAGCGACTAATCGAGACCCTAAAGGTTTCCAAGCGATTCCTATCGCCACCTTTAGGGTCTCAGGCAGAAGTCGCCACTACGAACTTATGGTGCTCTTGGAGCGGTGGCGGCGGGCCGGGGCCGTGGATGGAAGCAGCGCATGGTCGAGCACGTCGTCCATCTGCTCGGCCAGCACAATGCTCAGGCCGCGCTTCACACTCTGCGGAATTTCTACCAGGTCCTTCTTGTTGCGCTCTGGAATGATGACGACCTTCAGCCCGGCCCGATAGGCGGTCAGCATCTTCTCCTTGAGGCCGCCGACGGGCAGCACCCGGCCGCGCAAGGTGATTTCTCCCGTCATCCCCACGTCGTGGCGCACCAGGCGGCCGGTGAAGGCGGAGACGAGCGCCGTGGCAATCGTGATGCCAGCCGACGGGCCGTCCTTGGGGATCGCCCCTTCCGGCAGGTGGATGTGGACGTCGGTTTTCTCGAACACGTCCGGCTTGATGTCGTAATCCTTGCCTCGAGCGCGGGTGTAACTCAGCGCCGCCTGCGCCGACTCTTGCAGCACTTCGCCCAGGTGCCCGGTCAGCACCAGGTTGCCCTTGCCCGGCATCAGCACGACCTCCACCGGCAGCAAGTCCCCTCCCGTCTCGGTCCACGCCACGCCGGTCGCGACGCCCACGCCATCCTGCTCCTCCGCCATCAGGCTACGGATGAATTGCGGCGGGCCGAGGTAGCGGTTGAGCATGCGCGACGTGACGCGGTGGGGCGGTGAGCCTCCTTCGGCCATGTGACGGGCGATCTTGCGACACACGCCGGCGATCTGGCGCTCGAGGTTGCGCACCCCGGCCTCGTACGTGTATTCGCGGATCATCGTCTGCAACGTGCCGCTGCTGAAGGCGATACGGTTGTCCTGCAGGCCGTGTTCATTCAGTTGGCGCGGGATCAGGAACCGGTGCGCGATCTTAAGTTTCTCCTCGTCCGTATAGCCGGGGAACTCGATGACCTCCATGCGGTCTTGCAGCGCCGGTGGAACGGGGTCCAGCATGTTGGCCGTGGTAATAAAGAGCACCTTCGACAGGTCGTAGGGCACTTCCAGGTAATGGTCGGAGAAGGCGTGGTTCTGCTCGGGGTCCAACACCTCCAGTAAGGCCGCCGCCGGATCCCCCCGAAAGTCCAGCCCCAACTTGTCTATCTCGTCGAGCATAAAGAGTGGGTTGATCGTGCCCGCCCGCCGCATCGTCTGGAGGACGCGGCCGGGCAAGGAGCCGATGTAGGTGCGGCGGTGCCCCCGGATCTCTGCCTCGTCCCGCACCCCACCCAGGCTGACGCGCACGAACTTGCGCCCCAGGGCGTCGGCGATGGATTGCCCCAGCGACGTCTTGCCGGTGCCGGGCGGGCCGACGAAACAGAGGATCGGGCTGCGCATCTTGTCGGGCGCCAGGTGGCGCACGGCGATGTACTCCAGAATGCGCTCCTTGGCCTTCGGCAACCCGTGATGGCGCGACTCCAGTACCTCCTCGACGTGCTTGACGTCCAGGTTGTCCTCGGTCGTCTGTGTCCACGGCAGTTCGATCAGCCAGTCGAGGTAGGTGCGGATCATACCGGTTTCCGGCGACATGGGGGGCATCGCCGACAGCCGGTCCAGTTCCTTGCTGGCGCGGGTGCGTACCTCGTCGGGCAGTTCCATCTGGGCGATCCTCTCACGCAGTTCGCTGACCTCCTGCGTGTACACGTCGGTCTCGCCCAACTCGCTCTGGATGACCTTCATCTGCTCGCGCAGAAAGTATTCGCGCTGGGTCTTGTCCACTTCCTGCTGCACCTGGGAGTGGATCTGGTCTTCCAGTTCGAGTACGTCCAGTTCCTTGGCCAGGAGGACGGAGGCGCGCTGCAGCCGCGCCGCAACTTCGATGGTCTCCAACACCTCCTGCCGCTTGGCCACCTCCAGGTCCAGCGCCTGGGCTATCAGGTCGGCCAGCCAGCCGGGCTCGTCCACGTTCATGGCGAAGACGTAGACGTCGTCAGGCAGGTTACGGTTCAAACGCACGACCTTCTCGAAAAGCGCCAGCACGGCCCGCATCAGGGCCTCGGTCAGCGGCGTCTTTTCCGTCGTTTCGTAGATGGGTATAGCGCGCACGCGGATGTAAGGCTCCAGGTGCACGTATTCGACGATCTGCACCCGCCGCAGCCCCTGGCTCAGCACGCTCACTGTGCCGTCGGGCATGCGCAACATGCGGCCAATGTCCACCTCGGTGCCGACGGTGAAGAGCTCTTCCGGGCCGGGGTCCGTGGCCTCCCCGTCCCGCTGCGCCACGGTGATGAGCAGTTCACCTCGCTCCTGGGCGACCTCAATGGCCTCGATGGAGCGGTCGCGTTCCACGAAGAGTGGGGTGACCATGCGAGGGAACATCACCATGTCCCGCAGCGGCAGCAGCGGCGCTTCAATCACTTCGCCTGAGGACTGCTGTAGGTCCGCTTCCTCGAAATCCATGTCGTCAGGGGAGAATGGCATCCCGTGGGGCCATCCCGCCTGTGACCACCAATCCTGAAACTTGCTATCCCACATCTTTCACTCCACAGCCTGACTGTCGTCGTCCGGCAACGGCGCGCCGGTGTAACGTGCCCATTCCTCGCGGGCATCGGCGACGAGGTGAAGCGAGCCGGCCACCAGCACGCCGCTGCCCGGGTCCATCACTGCCAACGCCCGCCGGAGCGATTTCTTCATACTCACGCTGACTTCTGCCCCGCCTCCCACCGAAGCGACGACGTCGGCCAGCTCGACCGGTGCCGCCGACCTGGGATGGTCGGAGCGAGTGACGATGACGTACTCGCTGAGCGGCAGGAGGACCTTCAACATCCCGGCGACGTCTTTGTCTGCCGAAGCGCCAAAGATTAGCACCCAGCGCTGGCCAGGAAACAAGTCCTCCAACGCCTGTCGCAGGACCTGGGCCGAGTAGGGGTTATGGGCACCGTCTACGACCACCAACGGCTCACGGCTGAGGATCTCCAACCGCCCCGGCCAGTGCACGTTGCGCATCCCCTCACGCACCGCCTCGACCGGGACGTCGAACCCCCGCTGGCGCAGGATCTCCAGCGCCGCGACACAACTCGCCGCGTTCTCCAGTTGGTGGCGGCCCAGCAAAGGACTCCAGTACTCTCCGTCCAGTCTAGAGTTCCCCCCGCTAATGCACCGCACGCTGAACGCCTGGCCATCCAGGTTCGCCGGGCCGGGATCATAGTCCCAGTCACGGCCGACCTCGACCAGCGGCGCTCCCCGTTCCTGGCTGACCGTTTCCAGTACCTTGATCGCTTCGGCCCGTTGCGGCGCGCTCACCGCCGGAATGCCCGGTTTGATGATGCCCGCTTTCTCGTACGCAATCTCGGCCAGCGTGTTGCCCAGCAGATAGGTGTGTTCGAGGCTGAGCGAGGTGATGACCGATACCTCGGGCGTCAGGACGTTGGTGGCATCCAGCCGGCCTCCCAACCCCACCTCGACCACGGCCACGTCCACCTCGGAGCGGGCAAAGTACAGCAAGCCGATGGCGGTGATGGCCTCAAAGTAGGTCACGCCAGGTGTGTGCTCGATGGCTGGGCGGATCTCCTCTACCAGTGCAGCGACTTCTTCCCGCGCGATTTTCCGCCCGTCCACCTGGATGCGTTCGCGGAAGGTGTGCAGATGGGGTGAGATGTAGAAACCGGTGCGGAAACCCGCGGCACGCAAACAAGCCTCACACATGGCGGCCGTGGACCCCTTGCCCTTGCTCCCGGCAATGTGCACGGCCGGGAAACGGCGGTGCGGGTTGCCCTCTGCCGCCAGCAAGCGCTCGACTCGCGCAAGGTCGTGCGTCTCGGGCGTGTAACGCTCGAGGCGCATCTTTTCATAGTCCGTGAGGCTGTAAAGATAGGCGATCGTCTCTGAGTAGTTCATCGTCCCTGGTTGTCTCTGCGAATCGGCTAGGGATTGTACACGCTTTCCTGAGAAACGCAAATCTACCAATTTACCAATCTCCCAACGTATGGTATACTTCCGGTCGAATCCGAATCGGGGAGGGAAAGTTGCGAATCCGGTACATTCTCGTGACAGTAGCCGTGCTAGGCCTGGCGTTGGCAGCGGCCGCCTGCGGGCAGAAGCCACTGCTGGGCAAGGTCTCGTTCTCCACCGGCCGCATCACACCCAACGCAGACCATGACACAGACGTCGTCGTGATCACGTACGACCTGGCCCGCAGCGCCGATCTCTCGATCTATTTCGACGACGAGGCGGGCAACCGGTACTATTTCCGCAATCACGTCCACCAGGGCCCCTCCATCGAGGAGCCTTACCAGGTCCTCTTTGCCGGCGTGGTGGACGGCTACGCGCTGCCTGGTGAACAGTTCGAGGGGTTCGTGGTCAAGAAGCGCGTGCTGCAGGATGGCGCCTACGCCTGGACGGTGGAAGCCACCGGCGCGCAGGGGGTGACCCAGCAGGTCACCGGCACACTCGCCATCGCCGGCGCCGACACGATCCTGCCGGAACTGCGCGGCTTTAGTATCCATCCGCCGCTCTTTACCCCCAACCGGGATAGCATCAGCGACCGCGCCACGATCAACGTGGACCTCGAGAAGGACGTGGATGAGTTGATGGTCTACCTGACGGGAGAGGATGGGACGCGCTATAGCGTGGCGGAGAATGAGAAACTCACGCCGTTGAAAGAGGCGGGTTTCCACGAGTTCGACTACGACGCCGGGGTAGACCTGGGGGCCGACCCGCCGCCGGATGGCACGTACACCGTGACCATGCAGGCGCGCGATGCGGTCGGACAGTGGACGGAAGCGACCGGCACGCTGACGATCCAGGATGGCGGAGTGCCGCGGGCGTACATTCTGAATGCCGAGGTCGAGTGGTCGGGTGGGGGAGGGCCACAGGTCAGCATTCCCCTGGGCGGCACACTCTCCTTCACCCTGACGGTCGAAAACGACAGCGTCGTGCCCATCCGTACCAGCGGCCCGCCGCCGGGCACGCTGTACGGCAGCGACCAGAACTATGCCACGCTGGGCGAGTACATCCAGTCGGGTGTGTTCCGCGTGGGTGTCCACTGTGAGAATAGCTCCATAGACCATCCCTGGCGCTGGGCAATCGGCGGGCCGGGCGACCTGGTAGAAGTGGTCGAGGGCGGCCAGACCTACTATTACCTGCCAGCGGGGGCACGGGCGCTCGTCACCGGCGGCATCCGCTTCGTGGACGTGCTGGGGGCGCGCAACCCGCAGTACTGCTACGCCTCGCTGATCCACGAGGACGTGGAAATCTCGATGGTCAACTACCAGGTGG
>DATKWP010000364.1:0-5211 GCA_035529535.1 Anaerolineae bacterium
CCCCACGATGCCCGCCGCGAAGCCCGGGTCAGCCGCAAAGAGGAGCGGCGCTTCGTCCGTCGCGGCCAGTGCCAGTTGGCGGGCCCGCTCCTGCGTTTCGACCGTCAGTTGCTGGCGCTCGCGGTTCAGTCGGTCCAGTTCGCCGGCCAGTTGCTCCGCCTCGGCCGGGTATAGGGTCTCCAACAGGCGATAGGCAGTCTCGGCGTGGGCCAGCCGCCCGGCGGCGTTGATCCGCGGCCCCAGTGTGTAGCCCACGGCCGTGGCGTCCACCTGCCCGGGCTTGAGCCCCGCCTGCCTGCACAACGCCTCGATGCCCGGCCGTTCCATGCTGTTGATGCGCGCCAGCCCCTTGCGCACCAGCGTCCGGTTCTCCCCCGTGAGCGGTACCAGGTCCGCCACCGTCCCCAGTGCGACCAGGTCCACCAGGTCCTCCTCTTCCAGGCGCACCTCCTGTGGCGTCACCGGGACCTTGCGATGGCTGCGCAAGAGCGCCTGGGCCAATCTATACGCGATCCCCACTCCTGCCAGGTCCTCGAATCCATGGCGGCCTCCGCCCTGCTTGGGGTCCACCACCGCCACCGCTTCCGGCAATTGGGGACCGGCAGAGTGGTGGTCGGTGATGATCACGTCGAGCCCCATCCGCTTGGCGTGCGCCACCTCGTCTGGCGAGCGCACGCCGCAGTCCACGGTAATCACCAGGCTGATGTGCTCGTGGGCCAGTTGGGTCAACGCGGCCTTGTGCAGGCCGTACCCCTCGTCCACCCGGTGTGGGATGTACGGCCTCACCTGGCCTCCTAGCGCCCTCAAGGTCTGGACCAGCAGCACCGTCGCGGTCACCCCATCCGCGTCAAAGTCGCCGTATACGGCAAGCAGCTCGCCCGCCCGCAACGCCCGCCGCAACCGGGTGACGGCGGCAGGCACACCGGTGAGATCGAAGGGATTCGCTGTGTCGTCCCCGTCGCTGAGAAAAGCGGCCACCTCAGCCGGGTCGCGGACCTCACGGCTGTAGAGTACCTGCACGGTGATCGGGTTCAGGTGGGGAAACCGGGCGACGTGGTCGGGTGGAGCAGTCGGCGCGATTTTCCAGCGCTTGGGCTGTAGAGCCATGGCACCCTCCGTTTCAACGACTCGTGAGTGTAGGGTGCTATCTTACCACAACGCACGCAAAAGGAAAAGCCCTTCCCTGTCGCGGGGAAGGGCTTCCCGGTATTGGTTTGTTGGAGATCGTCTAGATCCAGTTCTGCTTCTTGCAGAAGTCGGTGATCAGCGGAATATTGACCCACTGACCCTGGTAGGACTGGATCGCCAGCACGATCACGTAGATGAGCCAGGCAAACCCTACCACGCATCCGATAATGACGAAGCTGAGCACGGCCGAGACGACCCAGCCCACGATTGCCAGGGCCAGCGATTGAACCGCATTGTACTTGACGAAGGGACGGGACTTTTTGTCCTCCATCAGTAATGCAATAACGGCTAGAGGCCATAACAGCCAGCTCAAAAGTGCCCACAACTTGTCGTCCTGCGTGACGTCCGTGCCACCCACCGGTATTTCTGCCATTTTGCCTTACCTCCTTTTCTGTATAGTGCTGTCTGATTAACCTTATAGTCGGTGATGCAGCTGCGTGCCGCGCTGCACCACCGGAAACACGTGCTATTGTAGTCACTTTCCTATGGATGTCAACTTGGGGGCAGACCTGGACCTTCCCGAAAGTTTAAGTGTGCCGCGAAACCCAAGTGTGCCGCTCTTAAGTAGCGGTTCGCGTGCGGGGTGTCTTCCCTGAACTTTCGCGAAGGTGGTTCGCTCCCGGATCACGATCCGGTGAGCGTCCCCCGTACCCAATCCCCCACCAGCCAGTAGCGGAAATCCTGTCCCTGGCTGCACTGAATGCCGCCGATGACCCCGTATACGACTGCTGCCAGCGGGATCAGACTGATGAAGATGGCGACGGGGATACACAAGAGCCCGATCAGTATCGCACTGAACACGCCCGTGATTGTCCAGGTGATCGCGGTCAAGATACCCCCTCCCACCCACGCCACCAACTGGAAGATGAGCGATTGCAGCGCCTGGTACGCCACGTAGCGGGAACGGTTCTGGTAGACCAGGTATATGACCAGCGCTCCCACCACTCCCAGCAGGCCGGTCACCAGGTTGAGCAGGATGCTCAAGTGGGCCAGCATGGCCCAGGAACGTTCTTCTGAAGGCGTGAGGGGCACGGGAGGCTGAGCAGGAACCGGTTGAGGAGCAGGTACTGACTCCATGATCGTACACTCCTTTCGTTAGGCACACGTCGCCAGGCGACCACCACACGATCCACGCTTCAATGCTGAAGCCTGCCTGCTATTCTAACAGACTATCGGGCGATGTCAATCCCCCCTCTCCCTCCCAGGAAAGCCTGCCCTGAGCGAAGCCGAAGGGAGCCTGCCCTCTTGACATAGAACACATGTTCGTGTATAATAGAGTCAAAACTAGTTCGGGTTTTGTTGTGTAGGTCCGGAACGAGGAGGCTGACGATGGGCGAGCGTTTGTCGAAGAGGCAAGAGAGAATCCTGGAATTTGTCAACGTGTACATTGCGGAGAACGGCTATCCGCCTTCTATCCGTGAGATCGGTGCGGCGACGGGTACCAGTTCCACTTCGGTCGTGAGTTACAACCTGCAGCGGCTGGAGGAAAAGGGCTGCCTCAGCCGGGATCGGGAGGTGTCGCGCGGATTGAAACTGACCACCGCGGCCCGGGCCCAAATGGAGCCGGCTGCGGTGGTGCGCATACCGCTATTGGGCCGGATTGTGGCCGGTGAGCCGATCCCGGTGCCGGCCAGCGACTTCCGCCTGATGGGGGATGAGGCGATCGAGTTGACCCGCGACGTGCTGGGAGACCCCAACGGCTTGTACGCCTTGCAGGTGCAGGGAAACTCGATGATAGATGCGCTGGTGCACGATGGCGACGTCGTCGTGATGCGCCACCAGAGATGGGTCGAGAACGGTGAGATGGCAGCGGTGTGGCTGAAGGACCGTGAGGAAGTCACGCTCAAGCGTTTCTACCAGGAGGTGGGGGGACGGGTACGCCTCCAACCCGCCAACCCAGGCATGAAGCCGATCTACGTGGACCCCCGCCAGGTAGAGGTGCAAGGTAAAGTAGTGATGGTCATCCGGCAGTTATAGTGCCTGCCGCGCGCCCCTGGTTGTGCTCCAGAGGCCCTGGCCGTCAGGCTGGGGCCTCTTTCTTTATCCCAATTTCTCGTCCCGCGATTTGGGATAATTCCCCTTGACGCCGAAGACAAGTTCTGGTATGATATGGAGGGCAGTAGAACGTTTGTTCTATCACCCTTGTGATCGCGATTGGGAGAGAAATAGGGATGCGCAAGAAATTGGAGTTTCAGGCAGACCGTATCGAGGCGGTGCTGACGTTGCACAAAGTGCCGGCGCGGGTGACCGGCGGCACGGTGACCCCGCGTTGGGTGCGCTTTCAGGTGTTGCCTGCCGTCGGGGCCAAAATCTCCAAGATCAAGGGACTGAGCGAGGAACTGGCGGCGGCCCTCGATGCACCCAGTTGCCGCGTCAGCCGGCGCGGCGCGGCGGTGGCCGTCGAGGTCCCCCGCGAGGACCCTCAGCCGCTGCGCTTGATGCCGCTCTTCCGCCAACTCTGCGATGATGGTGGCATCCCGCCGGTGACCGCCGTCCTGGGCCTGGCGGAAGACGGGGCCCCGTTGCTCATCCGGCTCCCCTCCCCTGACGTGGCTCACATCTTGGTGGCCGGTACGACCGGCTCGGGCAAGACGGTGCTCTTGCAGGCGATGATCCTGAGCCTGGCTCTAACCAACCCACCTCCTTACCCTTCCCAGGGCGATGGTGGGGGTAGGGGCCTGGCGCTGGTGTTGATAGACCCCAAAAACCATGCCTTTACCCTCTTTCAGGGGGTGCCCCACCTGGCGCGCCACGTGATCTGCGAGGCGGGCGAGGCAATCGAAGCGCTGCAGAGCCTGGTGCGCTTGATGGAGAGGCGTGGGGCGGGGAACGGTGCGGAGGGTGGGTGCCGCGCGGATGGGCAGTCGAGCGTGGTGGTCGTGATTGACGAGTTGGCGGACCTCTTGATGGTCGGGGGCGAGTCTGTGCAGTGGGCGTTGACCCGCCTGACGCAACGCGGGCGTGAGGCTGGCATCCACATCGTCGCGGCCACTCAAAAGCCCATGGCGGCCGTGTTGGGCCCCCTGGTCAAGGCCAACTTTCCCGTGCGACTGGTCGGCCGGGTGACCAGCATCGAGGACGCGCGCACGGCCACGGGGTGGGGTGGCACGGGGGCCGAGCGGTTGCTGGGCCAGGGGGACTTTCTCGCCGTGGCCGAAGGGCGGGTGATCCGGTTTCAGGTGGCCCACGTCTCGCCGGCCGAAATCCAGGAGACCGTGGCTCACCTGGCCCAGGGCGCTGTGCTGCCTGTAGGCCCTTCTCTTGCGCCTCCCGCGCGTCCGGCCTCGCTCCCCTGGCCGGTGAGCCGCTTGACCGAAGTCTTGAGAGGAGTGTAGCGTATGGATGAGAGAGAGAATCGCAGCCGTGGCGGGGGTCGCTTGAAGGTCTTTGCCGGGCTGGTGGCGATGGCCTTCGCCGTGGCCCTGGCCATGGTCATCGGTCGCCGTCTGAGCGACGAAGCGTTGGCCGTGCTGGCCGGGGCGGTGTGTGGCGTGGGGGCGGCCATCCCCACCAGTTTGCTCATCGTGGCGGTCAGCCGCCGGCGTGAGGAGCAACGGGCGCAGCCGGCCGTGCCGCAGGGGATGTACCCGCAGGGGATGTACCCACCGGTGGTGGTGGTCGCGCCGCCGGCCGGGCCGCAACGGTACAACGATTGGAACCCCTTCCCCCCTTCGCTGACGGCACCCGTGCAGCGGCAGTTTACCGTGGTGGGAGGGGCACCGATAGATGCGGAGGTGAGGACGTATGAGCGTTACGCTTGACGTGAGGCGAGGATCTCGGGTGAGAGGTGGAGGGAAAAACCGCCGCCCGCGCGGTAGCGAGCCGATTGACATGCGGGAGCGGCGGCATGGCTACTTTCCCAAGGCGTTCGTCTGGCGTGGGCACCGCTACGACGTACACGCTGTGGAGCGTTGTTGGACCGTCGCGCGGCAGGGCGGCCGGGTGGACCGGCACTGCTTCCGGGTGCGCTGCCATGAGGGCACGTTCGAGGTATATCAGGACGCGCGGCACAACACCTGGCAC
>DATKWP010000365.1:0-5052 GCA_035529535.1 Anaerolineae bacterium
CAGGTGGGCCAACCGCCCGGCCTCCTCCCCGGTCAGGTCCAGCGCTTGTTGCAGTTGGGCGGCGGTCAAGCCCAACAGAGCACCGGGGCGGGCCAGGGGTGTGCCCGGCAATTTGCGCGCCAGCAGGTTCCACTCGCGCAGGGTCAGCGGGGCGGGGTCGGATTGCGGCGGCAGGCCCAGGTGAGAACACAGCAACAACATGGCTTGAGCATCGGCGGTCAAGGTCACGTTCAGCCTCCTCTGGCAGCCGCACGCGCGAGCACGAAAGGATGCACCACTCCGCTACCGTGCGTACGCAACAGCCACCCAGCGAAGGTCAACGTCCAGCCGGAGTCCACAATGTCGTCCACCAGCAAAACCGGGCCGGGAAGCACCTTTCCCGCCACAGCCAGCGTGTTCTTGACGTTGCGCGCCTGCATCGTGCTGTTCGCCATTGTCTTCTGTTCCGGCGCATCAGCCACCCGCTCCAGCACCGGGACAAACGGCAGTTGCAATGCAGTGGCCAACTGCGCAGCAAAATCGTACACCAGGCGGGGGTGCCGCCGCGACGGGATCGCCGTGACCCATTCCGGCGCGGGCTCAGGCCGCCAGCGTTCGCGGATGAGGGTGGCAGAGGCCATCACCAGATCATCGGCGAGACGATTGTGGACGTATTTGCCCTCGCGTACCAGTTTGCCCCACCCTGCATCGCCGTATTCACACAAGGCCCGGCCCGGTGCGTTCAACGTATCCGTTGGTATCTTGGCTTTCAAATCGGTGAACAGACCTTTGGGCCACATTCTGCGTGGCTCAATGATCAAGTCGCAGCATTTGAGGAACTCCACCGCTTCGGCCACCAGCGCCGTGGAAACCTGGGCGGGCATCCCGCGTCCGACACAGTTGGCGCATCGCCCACAGGTACCGGCCGCCGGGTCATCCAGCGCACGGGCCAGGAATTCCATCAAACAACCCTGGTGCGCCACGTACGCCTGCATCTGAGCCAGTTCGGCCCGCCGCAGCGCCATCACCCGGTCAATGCGCGCCACGTCCGGTTGCCAGGGGTTCGGGGTGCGGAAATAGCGGCTGCCCTCCTTACCGACCGCGCCGTCCACCTCCAACAGCTTCAAGGCCTTTTGAGCGACGGTTCTAGAGACGTTGACCTGCGCCAGGATTTCGGGGACGGAAAGGCTCTCGTGCCGCGCCAACACGTCCAGAATCGCGGCCATCGTCTCGACGCCAGGGAAGGCGCTCTCAATAAAGTACTCCTGGATTTCGTCGTCCTCACGGCCGCTGAGCAGAATTCCATAGGCCCGCTCCACGGCCCGTCCGGCCCGCCCCACCTGCTGATAGTAGGCCACCACCGAGCCGGGGCGTTGGAAGTGAATCACAAAGCCCAGGTCGGGTTTATCGAATCCCATCCCCAGTGCCACTGTCGCCACGAGCGCCTTCAGGTCGTTGTTGAGCAAAGCCTGTTCCAGGGCAACCCGCTCCACTCCTCCATCGTCCCCGGCGTGATAGGCTGCCGCTGTAATGCCCCTGGACGTCAACCAGGCTGCCACCCGCTCGGTATCCGCGATGGTCAGACAGTAGACCACCCCACTGCCGGGAAAACGCGGCAGGTATTGGGCTAGCCACGCCAGCCGCTCACTCTGATCGGCCAGTTGGATGTTTTGCAGCCGCAGCGAGGCGCGCGTCAAGGGGCCACGCAAGAGCCTCAGCCCGGGCCCTAACTGCGTCTGCACATCCGCCACGACGCGGTCGTTAGCCGTGGCCGTCGTGCCCAGCACGGGCACCCCCGGCGGCAAGTGGCCCAGAATCCGCACGATCCTGCGATAGTCGGGCCGGAAATCGTGCCCCCAATCGGAAATGCAATGAGCCTCATCCACCACGAACAGCCCCACGCGCCCGGCAAATTGGGGGAGCACGGATTTCAGAAAACGCTCGTTGTTTAGCCGCTCAGGGGAAACCAAGAGCATGTCGCAGGCATCGGCGGCCAGGGCTGCCTCGGCTGTGTCCCACTCTTCACGGTTGGCGCTGTGGATGGTCACCGCCCGCAGGCCGATGCGTCCCGCCATCTCGATCTGGTTGCGCATCAACGCCAGCAAGGGGCTGATCAACAGCGTTGGCCCGGCGTTCTGTTCGCGAAGCAACTTGGTGGCGAGGAAATAGACCAGGCTCTTGCCCCAACCGGTACGCTGCACGACCAGGACCCGGCCGCGCTGCACAGCCACGGCTTCTACGGCCTCCCACTGACCCGGCCGGAAATCAGAGTCCGGGCCAAGCATGTGTCGCAAAAGGCCAAGTGCGTGCTGTCGCATTTCATCTCCTCCCTCTGTCAAGTCGCCCGGATGACGACCTCTGCCCCGTCCAAGCCGTCGGCCTGGGCGCGCAGATGGATCTCGCCGGGTGTACCGCGCGACTTGACCACCACCAGGCAGCGCCCGCGATACGCCTTGCGCTGGTTCCCCCGGTAACCCTCGACGCTCAGCGGGTCGCCGCTGCCCACGGCGGCGATGCTGCCTTCCCCTTTGACTGTGAAGAAGACGGTGTGGCCGGCGTGCGGATGCACCAGCCCTTCCCCGTCCACGATCTCGACCGTGACGAAACTGAGGTCGCCCGGCTCCGCCTGGATCGTACTCCTGTCGGGCGTCAGCCTGATTCCGACGGGCGCACCAACGGTCCTCACCTCACACTCGACCACGGACCGGCCACCTGTGTAGCCGACCGCCTTCAATATGCCGGGTTCATAGGGCACCTGGAAAGTGGCCAGAAAACGCTCCTGCCGCGTCGCCGGCTGTACCCCCAGCGAACGGCCGTTCAGGAACAACTCGACCTGCTCGCAGGCGGCATAGACGTCCACCTGGAACGGCTGCCCCTCCCGGCCCGGCCAGGTCCAATCCGGCCACACGTCCGGCCAGCCCCAGTAGGTGAGCACCGGCTTCTTTCCCTCTGGAATGGGAGTGTGCACCGCGATGTACAGGTTGGTGCCGGTCTGCCACAGCACGTCCCGGTAGTAGGATTGCGGCCGCTTGAAGCCGCACAGGTCCAGGTCGCCGCAGTTGGCCTGGTGCCAGGGGTACCTGCCGAGAAAGGGCTCCTGCTCCCCCTCGAAAACCACCCGCCCGATGCCCGCCTCCCCCAGGTAGTCGAGCGCCGTCCACACAAAGTCCCCCAGCACATAGTCCAGTTCCAGCACGCTCATCCAGTGGTCGAACGCCTCTCTTGGCGTGGATTCCGTGCCGATCATCATCCGCTGCGGATGCTGCTCGTGGTCCGGGCGGTACTGGCCCCACTGGTAATTGTACCCGCCCACGTCCAGCGCCGCAAAGGTCTCGTCCGCCCGCGACCACGGCACCGCATTCCCGAAGCCGTTGATGGCGGCCGTCACGGGCCGCGTCGGGTCCACCGCGCGTACGTGTTCGGCCAGCAGGCGGGCCAGCCGTGCCCCCTCCGGCTGCCCGCGCTCGACCAGTTCGTTGCCGATGCTCCACAGGATGACGCTGGGATGGTTGCGGTCGCGGTAAAGCATGCTGTCCAGATCGCGGTCCCACCAATCGTCGAAACTGACGTGATAGTCGTACGGGTTCTTGCCGTCCCGCCAGCAATCAAACGCCTCGTCTATGACGAGCATCCCCAACCGGTCGC
The DNA here is from genome assembly GCA_035529535.1 of Anaerolineae bacterium. Taxonomy (GTDB): domain Bacteria; phylum Chloroflexota; class Anaerolineae; order B4-G1; family B4-G1; genus DATKWP01. The sequence goes on from DATKWP010000365.1 coordinate 3,625, forward strand.
AGGCACCCAGGAAGGCCGGGGCGGGCGGATTGTGGGCGCAGCGGACCGCGTTGAAGCCACTGGCCTTGAGCAATTCCACCTTGCGCTCTTCCGCCCGGTCGTACGAGGCCGCGCCCAACACGCCATCGTCGTGGTGCACGCAGCCCCCCTTGAGTTTCAGCGGCTGGCCGTTGAGCAAGAAGCCGGCCTGGGCGTCGAAATGGAGGCTGCGGATGCCGAACGCAGTCGTGGCCGTATCCACGATCCCGTCCTCGACGAGGACTTCAGTTTCCACGTGGTACAGGTGGGGGGTGTCCGGGGACCAGAGTTGGGGGTTGGCGACCTGCACGTCCTGGGAGTACTCGTGGCGGCCGCCGGGGGCGATCGCCGCGCGCGCTTCGGACGTCCCAACCATCGTCCCGTCTGGGGCGACGACACGCGAGCGGATGATCACCTCGTACGTCCCTTCTGCCCCACTCGGCAGGCTCGGGGCAGGCTCGTTCTCCACCGTGGTACGCACGCGCACGATGGCCTCTTCAGGCGATACCTCGGGCGTCGTGACGGATATCCCCCACTGGCCCACGTGCACCGGCTCGGCCACCATCAGCCACACGTGGCGGTAGATGCCCGAACCGGAGTACCAGCGGCTGTTGACCTGGCAAGCATTGTCCACCATCACCTTCAGCACATTCGTAGCGCCCACGTCGAGATACGGGGTGAGGTCGTACCAGAAACTGGTGTAGCCATAGGGGTGGCGGCCGAGAAAATGGCCGTTCAGCCAGGCCTCCGCGCTCATGTAGACGCCCTCGAACTCGACCCGTACCTTGTTCCCGCGCCACGCTTCCGGCGCGGCGAACGTCTTGCGATACCACCCCAGGCCCATCGGGAAATAGCCCCCGGCGGACCCGCTCGGGTTGGCCGGATCGCGCTCGAGTTCGATGCTCCAGTCGTGGGGCAGGTCCACCAACCGCCAGGTCGAGTCGTCCGGCTCCCGCCAGCGCCCCTCTGGAATGTCCCCCAGGTGGAAACGCCATTCCTGGTCAAAACGTCGTCGTTGCACGTTGGTCCTCCTCAGTTCACCTTTGAATGCCCACTCTATCGCGCCAGTGGCAATTCCACTCAGCCTTGCCCTGCCCCGACCTGCAACCGAACCCAATGCAGGCCCCTCCCCGCCAGTTCCAGAGCCCTTCTACATTCTTCAAACTCCTGCACGGTCATGGAATACCTTGCCTTCCCGCAAGGCCTGGCGATAGACGAAAAAGGGGCTTTCCTTGTGCCGATCCAGGGTGCCTGTGTTGACCACCACGGCGTCCACCGCCGCACCGACCTTCTGCTCGAGCAGGGCGCGGTAGATGCGGCGAGAGATGTCCCGCTCATTCTGGACGTCGTGCACTACTACCAGGAAGTCGTAGTCGCTCTTGTCCTGTGCTGTCCCCTTCGCTCTGGAGC